>JAYUWY010000414.1:0-12802 GCA_043753285.1 Gemmatimonas sp.
CAGATACACCTCCCGCAGGATACGGCGCCGCGGCTATCAATCGCGCCAATCGCCAAGACTTGGGCGACATCGACGTCGGTATCACCGTGAACGTGTACAACGGCTTCGCTGGGGATTCTGCGCGAATGGCCGCGCGAACATTCGGCTGGCGTCAGAGCTTTGGTGCCACGTATCGACGCGGCGGCGGCAACTTCGACTTGCCGGACAATCTCATTGATCTCGGCACAGGCAGTGGACACGACGCCATCGCGTTGCATTCGTACACGGACCTTGTCGTCAACAACAAGTGGTGGGCGACGGTCGCGGTGGGTTGGGCAATGGGTGCCGAGCACGAGCGCGTGATTCGCGTGCCGCTCGTCCACGGCGTGGACTTGATTGGCGCCGACCGCCAAGTGCCCGTGCGTATCACGCCAGCGTCAATGCTCGAGCTGCGCGTGTCGCCGCGGTATCACTGGAACGATTACTTCGCACTCGGCGCCGAGTGGCGGTATCGCGCGCGCGGCGAAGACGAAGTCGAAGCCATTGGCGCTCCTCTGATTCAGATGCCCGCCGGCGCAACCATGAACGACGGCTACGGCGCGGTGAACACGCCGAGCAACAGCAACGAGCAGCGGCTTGGTTGGACGATCTCCTCCTCAACGCTTGCATCGAATGCGCGTGGCAAAGCGCGACTGCCCATCGAGATTGGCTACACTCACGAGAAGTCAGTCAGCTCCAGCAAGGGCATGGTGCCGCGTCGCTGGGAAGACCGCGTGCAAATCCGCTACTACACCCGCTTCTTCGGGCGCTGAGCAGCGGGCGCGCTGCGTTCTGTCGCTGCGGCCACGGCCAACAATTCTCGCGCGTGCTCACGGCTGGTGACGCTCTCCGCATCGCCGCCGAGCATTCGAGCGATTTCGTCCACGCGCGCAGCGAGGTCGACGATGCCAACGTCTGAGGTGGTCACCCCGCCCTTCGCGCCCTTCTGCACCACGATGTGGTGATGGGCGCGCGCCGCAATCTGCGGCAAATGGGTAATCGCAAATACTTGATGATGCGCTGCGACATCGCGCATGGCGTCGCCGACCATCAGGCCGGTGCGACCACCGATGCCCGCGTCCACTTCGTCAAAGATCAGCGTGGGCACGCCATCAAGTCGCGCGAGAATCGTCTTGAGCGCAAGCATCACGCGCGCAAGCTCGCCGCCGGACGCCACACGCGCCAAGGCGCGCGCTTCGTGGCCCACGTTGAGCGCGACGCGGAACTCCACGTCTTCGCCACCATGCGCGCCAATACTCTCGCGCGGCGTGAGATGCACGAGAAAGCGCCCATCGGGCATACCGAGATCCGGCAGACGCGCTTCGACAGCCTTCGCCAATGACGTGGCCGCGCGCTCGCGCTTTTTCGTGAGCGCAGTGGCCGCGCGCTGCAACGCGGCGGCAGTCTCTTGCACGCGCTGCTCGAGTCCACGCAAATCCAGCGACGCAGTATCGAGCAGATCGAGTTCGGAGCGCGCGTCCTTCCCCGTGCGCAGCACAGACTCCAACGAGCCGCCGTACTTCTTCATCAAGCGGAACAACAAGTCGCGACGCGCCTCAACTTCATTGAGACGCGCGGGATCGTGCTCCACACCATCCGCGTAGGCCTGTGCCTCGCGCGTGAGCTCTTCGAGCGCGTACCACGCGTTGTCGTACAGCTCCTGCAAGCGTGCGGTGGTCGGGTCTATCTTCTGGAGCGCAGCGAGCGGCTTCTGTAGATGTCCGAGCGCTTGCATCGCGGCACCATCAGACTCCAGCGTGTCCGTGAGCTCACCCACGAGTTGTTGCAACTCTTCCGCATGCGTGAGGCGACGCGCTTCGTCTTCGAGGCGCTCTTCTTCGCCTTCCTTGAGCTGCGCCTCGCCAATCTCCTTGGCAACGTGGGCGAGCCAATCGGCGCGCTTGGCGGCTTCTTCGCGACGCTGCTGCAGCGCAACGACCGCGTGCCGCGCGGCATCGGCCTCGCGCCACGCATCAGCAACGGCTGCGACTTCCTTCTCCGCTTCGCCAAACGCGTCGAGAATCAATCGCTGCGCTTCGGGCTCAAGCAGCGCCTGCGCTTCGTGCTGTCCGTGCACGTTCACGAGTGCTCGTCCAATCTCAGCGAGCACGCCCGCCGTCACCGGCGATCCATTCACCCACGCGCGCGCACGCCCTGCGCCGCTCGCGACTTCGCGCTTGAGCACGAGAATGCCGTCCTCGCTCTCAATGCCGCGCTCGTCGAGCATTGCGCGCAAATCGGTACGGTCGTGCAGATCAAACACGCCCTCCACCGTCGCCTTGTCCGCGCCCGTGCGCACGAGATCACTCGATGCGCGCTCACCGATGAGCAAGCCGAGCGCGCCAACGATGATGCTCTTGCCTGCACCGGTCTCGCCGGTGAGCACGTTGAAGCCCGGCGCCAACGGCAGAGTGACAGCATCAATGATGGCGAGATTACGAATTCGCAGTTCGGTCAGCACGCGCTACTCACCCGTCTCGTACGGGGGCGCCGCCCCAACCCAACTTGTGGCGCAGGCGCGTAAAGAACGTCACGTCGTTGAAGCGCACGAGCTTCACCGGATGCTTGCTCCGCGTCACCGTGAGGCGATGCCCCGGCGGAATCGCGATACCCACTTGGCCGTCGGCGGTGAGCAGCACTTCGTCCTGTTGATCGTCGAGCGTCACCTGCAGCGTGATGTCGGGCGGCAGAATCGTGGGGCGAATCCCGAGCGTGTGTGCCGCGACTGGCGTGACAATCATTACCTCGAGCGCAGGCACAACGACTGGTCCACCCGCTGACAGCGAGTACGCGGTGGAGCCCGTGGGCGTCGCGATGACGATGCCGTCGGCGGCGAGCGTTGCAATCGGCTCGTCACCCGCCGAGATACGCATGCGCAGCACGCGCGCGTAGCCGCCCTTGTGCACCACCACATCATTGAGCGCGCGAATCTGAATGCCCAGTGCACCATCCGGCGTCCACGTGCGTGCTTCGAGCGCCATGCGCGACTGCACGCGGTGCTCGCCGCGCACGAAGCGCGCAAACGTTTCTGGGAACTCTTCTGCTTGGCAGGTCGTCAAAAAGCCAAGCTTGCCCAAGTTCACACCGAGAATCGGCACATCGGCGCCACCGAGAAACCGCGCGCCGCGTATCAGCGTGCCATCGCCACCCAACGTGATGAGTGTATCGATCTGGCTCGGGTGCCCAAGCGACGTGGCCGAGCTTCCGGCGGGCACGAGGCCCGGCTCGTAGGCGAGCGTGTACCCGTGCTTCGGCGCCTCGCGGGCGAGGAACTCGAGAATTTCTCCGAGTCCCTCGTAATCTTGATGCCCGACGATGCCGAGTCGCTTGCTCACCCGGTGAGTGCTCCCGTGCCCTGCAGCACGCGCACCCGGGCGGCGATACCAGCGGCATCGAGGCCGACTTCTGCGAGTTGCGCCACGCGCGACGCGGCGTACACGATGCGATCCGGCACGCCGTGCGCATGCACGCGCACGCTCGAATCCATGTCGCTCACCACAGAGGCCATATACGCGCCGAAGCCATTGATCACG
This sequence comes from Gemmatimonas sp., assembly GCA_043753285.1. Classification (GTDB taxonomy): domain Bacteria; phylum Gemmatimonadota; class Gemmatimonadetes; order Gemmatimonadales; family Gemmatimonadaceae; genus Pseudogemmatithrix. The sequence continues at coordinate 3,552 of JAYUWY010000414.1, forward strand.
GTGCCCTCTTCCACCACCAATAACTGCTGGTGCGTACCGACGAGCGACGCGAGCATCGTGGCATCGTACGGCTTGAGATAGCGACAGTTCACCACCGTCACCGAGCGACCTTCCGCGGCGAGTGAGGCCGCAGCACGCATAGACTCCTGCACCATCGTGCCCACCGCAAGAATCGCGAGGTCTTCACCCTGGCGCAGAATCTCCCACGTGCCGTGCGGCACGGCGGGCACATCCTTCGCGTGCGGGACGAGATCGGGTGCCACGTCGCGCGGATAGCGCAAGCAGAACGGGCCGGTATTGTGCTCAATGCCGCTGCGCAACAACGCGACCAGTTCTTTGCCGTCCTTCGGCGCCGTCACCACCATGCCGGGCACGGCGAGCATATACGCGATGTCGTACAGACCCGCGTGCGTCTCGCCGTCTTCGCCGACGAGGCCCGCGCGGTCCATCGCAAACATCACGGGCAATGACTGAATCGCCACGTCGTGTATGATGTTGTCGTAGCCGCGCTGCAGAAACGTTGAGTAGATCGTCACCACGGGCTTGATGCCTTCGGTGGCCATACCTGCCGCGAACGTCACACCGTGACCTTCGGCAATACCCACGTCGAAGAACCGCGTGGGATGCGCCTTGGCAATCACGCCCGTGCCCGTGCCGCTGGGCATCGCCGCCGTAATCGTAATCGCCTTCGGATACTCATCCATCAACTCCGCGAGTGCCTTACCAAACACGGCTGTGTAGTTGGGATTCGCCGTGGAGGCCTTCAGGACCTTGCCCGTCTGGGGATCATGACCCGGCGGCAGCGCGTGCCACTTCTCGCCGTGCTCGCCCGCCGGAAATCCCTTGCCCTTGGTGGTGATGACGTGCACGAGGCGCGGACCCTTGAACTCGCGCACCGCCTTGAACGTCTCCACCAGCTGCGGAATGTCGTGGCCGTCAATCGGACCGAAGTAGCGGAAGCCAAGTTCCTCGAACAACACGCCAGGCGTAAGAAACGCTTTCACCGACTCTTCCCACCGGCGCAGCAGCGCACCCGCGTCCTTAAACGGCGCCGGCGCGGAATCAATCATCTCACCCAGCTTGCTGCGCAGGCGATTGTAGATGGGATTGCGCTGCACGCTGGTGAGATACTTGTGCATGGCGCCAACATTGGGCGCGATGCTCATCTCATTGTCGTTGAGCACGACGATAAAATCGCGATCAGAGTGGCCGGCATTATTGAGCGCTTCATAGGCGAGTCCCGAGCCTAGCGATCCGTCGCCAATCACCGCCACCACTTTATTGTCGCCGCCCACGATATCCCGCGCGGCCGCCATACCCAGCGCCGCAGAAATGGACGTCGCGGCATGGCCCGCGCCAAATGCGTCGTACTCGCTCTCCGTGCGCTTCAAGAAGCCGGAAAGCCCGCCCTCCTGACGCAGCGTGTGCATGCGATCCTTACGACCGGTGAGCACCTTGTGCGGATAGCCCTGGTGGCCCACGTCCCACACGAGCTTGTCGGTGGGCGTGTTGAACGCCGTGTGCAGCGCAATCGTGAGCTCCACGACGCCGAGTCCGGCCCCGATATGCCCGCCCGTCACCGAACAGGTCGCGATAAGGAACTCGCGAATCTCTTGGGCGAGCGTGGTCAGTTCGGCAGAAGTCATCCGCCGCAGATCGGCGGGGTCCTGCACGTTGTCGAGAAGCGTCATGTCAATCGAAAGTCAGAAAGATTAGTACTCGTAGGTTGCCGTACCGTGCTGCGGGGCGCCAGTGGCGTCACGAGCGACGAGCGACAATGAATCGGGCGAGGTGCTCCAGGTCCGGCGTCAGCGCGCCCACACCCTGCAGTCCCCCACACGCGTCCTCCACCAACGCCTCGGCGCGGGCCTTGGCTCCCGCAATCCCCAACAGCGCTGGGTAGGTGCTCTTCTTAAACGCCACGTCCTTGCCGGCGGTCTTGCCCAACTCGTCCGTGGTGGCGGTGATGTCCAACACATCGTCGGCGATCTGAAAGGCGAGGCCAACCGATGCGCCGTACGACGCCAACGCGTCCAGCAAATCTTCCGAGGCGCCAGCGGCCAGGCCGCCAATCACCATGGAGGCCTCAATCAGCGCGCCCGTCTTGCGGCTGTGAATCGCCTCCAGCGACGCGAGGTCCAACTCACTTCCCTCGCCCTCCAAGTCCAGCAACTGCCCACCGATCATTCCGCTGGCACCGGACGCCTTCATTAGCACACGCACAATCTCTGACGCGGCCGGCGGAGCGAGCCCAATCTCCAACGCCGCCTCCATGACCGCACGCGCCGCCAGCGGTACCATCGCCATGCCAGCTGCCGTGGCCGCCGGCACGCCGTACACCACGTGTACCGTCGGCCGACCACGGCGCATCGCGTCGTCATCCATACACGGCAAATCATCGTGCACCAGCGAATACGCGTGCACTACTTCTACCGCTGCCGCCAAACACGACACATCGCGCGTGCCGCCGGCTGCGCGATGCGCCGCCATCACCAGCGCGCCGCGAAGGCGCTTGCCCTCGCCCTTCAGCGCATAGCGAATCGCCTCAGCCACCGCGCCCTCGCGGTCGCCGAGGTACCGGACTGCGAGTGCATCAACAGCGCGCGCAACTTCTGCGCGGTCGCGATCAATCACTCTTTGGCTCCAAACACACCGTCAGCCTGCTCGAGTAGCGTGCGCACCTTGCCTTCAGCATCCGCGAGTGCGGCGGACGCTTCGCGCAAACGCGTGATGCCTTCTTCGAAGAGCTTGAGCGCGTCTTCGAGCGGCAAGTCGTCGCGATCGAGCGCGCCAGCGATGTGCTCCAACCGTGCGAGCGATTGTTCGAAGGTCATTGGGTCTTGGGCAGATGTGGGGCGTCGTTGTGCACCGCGATGGTCTTCGCTCTCACGCGCCCGTCCTTCACGAGCAGGTCGAAATCCTTGCCCTCACTAAACGCGGCCAGTGAGGTGAGAGTTGCACCAGTATCGTCGCGGGCCACGGAAAAGCCGCGAGAAAAGACTTGGAGCGGGCTTTTTGCTTCGAGCGTGGCGGCGAGGCGAGCCACGATGGCACGCCGACGCTCCACCGTGCGCGGAGCCAACTGCGCGAGGCGCTGAGCGATGCGTTCTGTACGCGAACGGCGGCGTTCACTGACGAGCCGCGCGCGCTGCGAGAGTCCGTCAGCGCGACGCTGGAGTTCGCGACGGCCCACTTCGATGCGGTCTTGGAGCCCGTCGGCCATCATGCCGGACAACTGCTGCACGAGATCGCGCAGTTCACCGAGAATGGGCACGGCGTGTTCGGCCGCGACACTCGGCGTTGCAGCGCGCAGGTCGGCGACGAGATCCGCAATGGTCGTGTCAGTCTCGTGGCCTACGGCCGAGATCGTAGGAATCGGGCAGGCTGCAATCGCGCGCGCGACACTCTCGTGATTGAACGCCCAGAGATCTTCGCGCGAGCCACCGCCGCGGCCGATGATAAGCACGTCAGGTACGGGCACACCGCCCGCTGGAGCGTCGCTTTCCACCCAGCGCGCGAGCGTGTCGAGCGCTTTCACGATAGACGCCGGCGCGTCTTCACCCTGCACGAGTGCCGGAATGATCATCACGTTCACGCCCGCGTGGCGACGCTTCACGACGGCGATGACATCGCGTAAGGCGGCGCCTTCGGAGCTGGTGATCACGGCAACGGTGCGCGGGAAGCGCGGCAACTCACGCTTGCGATCAGCACTTAGCAGGCCGTCCGCTTCAAGCTTGCGCTTGGTCTCATCAAACTGGCGCTGCCACAGTCCTTCGCCGTCGGCGAGCATCTGCGTGACGGTGAACTGCATCGCGCCGCGCGCCGGATACACCGTGAGTTGGCCAAACGCGGTGACTTGATCGCCGTCGGCGGGCTTGGCCGGAATGCGCATGGATGCGCCCTTCCACACCACCGCGCTGATCGACGAGTTGGCGTCCTTGATGACGAAGTACCAGTGACCGCTCGGATACACCTTCATGCCCGAGACTTCACCGCGCACCCACAACTTGGGAATGCCACCTTCGAGCAAGTCCTTCGCTGCGCTCGTCAGATCGAGCACAGAGATGGCCTCGGCTGCGGTGGCGCCGGGGTGGGTCACGTCAGCGCGAGCGCTCGAGTGAGAGCTTTGCAGCGCGCACTGTGTTGGCGAGCAGCATCGCGATCGTCATCGGTCCAACGCCGCCTGGCACGGGCGTGATCTTGGATGCCACGAGCGACACTTCGTCGAACTTCACATCGCCCACGATCCGGTATCCCTTCTTCTGCGAAGGATCGTCCACACGATTGATGCCGACGTCAATGACGACAGCGCCCGGCTTCACCATATCGGCGGTGACCATTTCCGGCTTCCCGATTGCGGCAATGAGGATGTCCGCACGACGCGTGTGCGCCGCGAGATCCTTCGTGCGCGAGTGACAAATCGTCACGGTACAATCCGCGCCCTTGCCGCTTTGAATGAGCAGCGCGGCCATCGGCTTGCCGACGATGGTGGAGCGTCCGAGGATGACCGCTTCCTTGCCGCTGGTGTCCACGCCGGCTTCCATCAGCATCACCTGCACGCCAGCCGGCGTGCACGGCGCAAAGCCGTCGGCATCACCGATGAGCACCTTGCCGGCGTTTACTGGATGAAACCCATCGACGTCCTTCATGGGATCGATGCGACGGATGACCGTCTGCGGGTCAATGTGTTTCGGCACCGGCATCTGCACGAGAATGCCGTGCACCGCTGGATCGGCGTTGAGCTTATCAATCACCGCGAGCAACTCCGCTTGCGACGTCGCTGCGTCCAAACGAATCGTCTCGCCGTTCATGCCAGCTTCTTTGCAGGCCTTTTCCTTGGCGCCCACGTAAAACGCGCTGGCCGGATCGTCGCCCACGAGCACCACCGTGAGTCCGGGCGTCACGCCGAACGGCTTCAGCGCGGCCGCATCAGTAGCCACGCGCGCACGCACCTTGGCCGCGATGGCCACGCCGTCGATGCGCTCAGCGGGCAATGTTCGTGCTCCTCTTCTCGCGAATCGCCACGACCTTGATCTGGCCCGGATACTGCAACTCGCTCTCCACGCGGCGCGCGATCTCCTCGGTGAGCGAATCCATGCGTGCATCGTCCACGTTCTCCGGATCCACAATCACGCGAATCTCGCGGCCGGCCTGAATCGCGAACACGCGATCCACGCCCTTGTAGCTCGACGCAATCTTCTCGAGGCCTTCCAAACGCTTGACGTACGTCTCAAACGCTTCGCGACGCGCACCGGGGCGTGAGCCGCTGATGGCGTCGGCAGCTTGCACGAGCACCGACACTTCGCTCTCGTGCGGTACATCGTCGTGATGCGCCGCGATGCAGTTAATGACCATCGGGTTCTCGCCGTACTTCGTGGCGACTTCCACGCCCAACTGCACGTGCGTGCCTTCGTGCTCGTGCGTGAGCACCTTGCCGATGTCGTGCAGCAGCGCGCCGCGCTTGGCCAGCGCGACATCGAGCCCGAGTTCGGCCGCCATCATGCCCGCGAGGAACGCGACTTCCTTCGAGTGCGCAAGAATGTTCTGCCCGTAACTCGTGCGCCACTTCATGCGGCCAATGAGCTTGATGACTTCCGGATGCAACCCGTGCACACCGACTTCGTACGCGGCCTGCTCGCCCGTCTCAATGATGCCAGCTTCGACTTCCTTCTTGGACTTCTCGACGACTTCTTCGATACGCCCCGGATGAATGCGGCCGTCCGCCACGAGCTTCTCCAGCGCCAAGCGCGCGACTTCGCGGCGCACGGGATCGAAGCACGAGACCACCACTGTGTCTGGCGTGTCGTCGATGATGACGTCCACACCAGTCGCGAGTTCGAAGGCGCGAATGTTGCGCCCTTCTCGGCCAATGATGCGGCCCTTCATATCGTCCTTCGGCAACGCGACGGCGCTGGCGGTGATTTCTGCCGTGTGTTCGGCGGCGATACGCTGCACCGCGAGTGCGACAATCTTCTTGGCTTCGCGGTCGGCGTTGCGCTTGGCGCTTTCGCGAATTTCGCGGAGGCGATTGCCCGCGTCCGCCATTGCTTCTTCTTCTAGGCGGCGAATCAGCTCGGCCTTGGCGTCGTTGGCCGAGAGGCCTGCGAGCTGCTCAAGTCGGCGCCGCTCCTCGCCCACGAGCGTGTCGAGTTCCGTCTGCTTTTCCTCGAGCTGCTTTTCCTTGCGGCCCAGCTCTGAGGCACGGCGGGCAATTTCCTTATCCTTGCCGTCGACGAGTTCGAACTTCTTGTCGGCCTGCTGCTCGCGTTCGGACACGCGCTTTTCTTCGAGCGCGAGCTCTTCGCGCCGGCGACGCGCTTCCTGTTCCCAGGACTCGCGCACTTTCATGACCTCTTCCTTTCCGGAGAGGACGGCCTGCTTGCGTGCGGCGTCGGCCTCGCGTTCGGCCTCGCCAACGATGCGCTTCGCGACCTGATCCGCGGCTTCGCCAGCGGCCCTTCGAGCGGCGTCTTCCTTCGCCCGCCCCGCCTTCTTTCCTACCACCCACGCGATCGGCGTCCCGACGGCCAACAGCACGCCCAGGGCGATCGTCAAATACAACGGCACAATCATTATTTTCTCGTATGCAAAAGGCGGTCTTCACAGCGACCGCGTCCGGAGGGAGGGCACTCTCAGCGCGCTGGAAACAGGCCTCATCCGAGGGCTAAACCGACCGGGCCGGCGCCGGCGAAGGGCGCGGGTCGGGACGGGCTAACTACCGGAAGGACTTGCACCTACGAGCCTTCGCACCCACTCGCCTAGGAAGCTAGGGCGCACCCCCACAAATAGCAACGAGATCGCGGGACGGCGGACAGTCCGCTCGGTACTCCCTTGCGAGGAGGACGCGCGCGCGTTCGCTTCCATTCTGCAAGATGGCAGACTCCAGCCCCATACAACCGAATCCCCGCCCCGCCGCGAATGGCGCCGCTGAGATCGCAGCGGCTCGAATGCTCGAGCTGGGGTTTGAGTTGGCTGTCACTCCCACGGCGATTCTCGACGGCACCGGCCACTACCTGCGCGTAAACGACGCCTTCGGGTCACTGTTTGGCCATCCCAAAGAGTGGTTCGCCGGTCGCTCCTTCTTTGAGCTGACGCACCCGGCGGAGCGCACTCGCGATGCCTCGTTCATCCAAAACCTCGGCGACGGCACCGCAGGAAAAGCCGTCGTCAAGAAGCGCTATGTCCGGGAGGACGGCTCGGTCATCTTCGCGAGCACCTCCGTCGCCGTGTTGGATCGTGTGGCCGGTGCCGTTTCAATGTTGATGGCCGAAGTCACCGATCTCACTGAGCTTCACGACACCATGGAAGCCCTGCAGACCAGCGAGCAGCGGTTAGCAATGGCCATGGAAGCCAGCAACGACGGACTGTGGGACTGGGATTTTCTCAGCGGCGAGCTCGTTGTGAACAGCCGCTGGTGGAGCATGTTTGGCTTTGCACCGAACGAACTGCCCGCAACTATCAGAACTTGGCAGTCCCTCGCGCATCCGGACGATATCCCTCGAGCCTACGCGCAACTCGAAGCCCACGCGCGCGGCGAACTGCCGCAAGTAGAGCTCGAGATGCGCATGCGCCGAAAAGACGGAGCGTGGATGTGGATCCTCAATCGCGCCAAAATCGTCGCGCTCAGTGCCGACGGCACTCCGCGTCGTGTCGTGGGCACGCATTCCGACATCACTGCGCGGCGCGAACAAGATGAAGCGCGGCATCGGCAAACCGCCGTGCTCAATACGGTGCTGTCGAGCATTCCGATTGCCATCGACATCATCGATCCCTCCGGCCGCATTGAGTACATCAATGCGTACTGCGAGCAACTCCTCGGGTGGTCCATCGAGGAAATGCACGAAACGGATGTGATGGCCAAACTGTACCCCGATCCGCTGTACCGCGCCAAAGTGCTGGAGAGCATGACCAGCGGCTCGCCGGCGTGGCGCGACTGGGACATGGTCGCGCGCGATGGACGCCGACTGACCGTGTCATGGGCCAACGTGCGGCTCGAGGACGGCCGCACCATTGGCATGGGCACGGACGTCACCGCCATTCGTGCCGCGGAGACCGCCGAAGAGCATCTCGCCAAGCAAATTCAACAGGCGCAGAAGTTGGAGTCGCTCGGCCTCCTCGCCGGCGGCATCGCGCATGACTTCAACAATCTCCTCGTCGGCGTTTTGGGCAACGCGAGTCTCGCTCAGGATGTGCTACCGCCCGGATCAGAAGCCTCACAACTCGTCGCCGAGATTCGCACCGCCGCCACGCGAGCCGCCGATCTCACGCGCCAGCTGCTCGCGTACGCGGGCAAGGGTCGATTTGTCGTGGAGCCCGTGGACGTGGGCTCCATTGTTGGGGAGATGGCGTCGCTGTTGCGCAGCGCCGTGCGCAAAGATGTGACGCTCCGACAGAATCTTGAGACCGGCTTGCCGGCTGTGAACGCCGACGCAACGCAAGTGCGACAAGTCGTGATGAACCTTATCACCAATGCGTCCGACGCAATGGGCACAGAGGGCGGCGCCATCACACTCACCGCTCGCTCGTGCCAGCCGTCAGACACCGAGCGGCAGTCGGTCGTGGGCGGCACACCGCTGTCCGCGAGACGCTACGTCTGCATCGAAGTCGCGGACACGGGCTCGGGGATGAATGACACCACGCTCTCGCGCATCTTCGATCCATTCTTCACGACCAAAACCACCGGCCACGGCTTGGGCCTCGCGGCCACACTCGGCATCATGCGCAGTCACAGTGGCGGCATCGCGGTGAGTAGCGTCGCGGGCAAAGGCACGCACATTCGCTTGTACTTGCCAGCGCTCGACCGAAGCGTCACACCCAACCCCGCCGCCATCACGGGCGCCGTGCACGCGTTGCGATCCACGGGCGAGATTCTTCTCGCCGATGACGAGCCGGCCGTGCGCACCGTCGCCGCGCGCACGCTGCAGCGTGTGGGCTTTGTGGTCACGATGTGCGAGAATGGCGCGGAGGCCGTGAAGCTGTTCTCGGAGAATCCGTCGCGGTGGACGGCGATCGTACTCGATCTCACGATGCCCGTGCTCAACGGACAAGACGCCCTACTCGCCATTCGTGCAATCCGCCCAGACGTGCCCGCGGTCCTCTGCTCGGGCTACGCCAGCGAAGAACTTGACGAACGCATTACATCGCTGGAGCGCGTGGGCTTTGTGCAAAAGCCGTTCACCGTCTCAGGACTCACGGGCGCCGTGTTCGAACTGCTTCCGCCCGACGAAGCCGCGTAACCTCGCGCGTTACGG
>JAYUWY010000415.1:0-5629 GCA_043753285.1 Gemmatimonas sp.
TGGCTGACACGATGACGCGTGTGCACGCAGAGCCCAACTTGGTAGATAGTTGGGGAGCAGCGGGGCGCGCGGTGATGCTTGACCGATTCGCACCGAGTGTGGTCGCGGCGGGGTATCGCGGCATCTATGACTTGGCGCTGGCGGCGCGTGACTAGCTCGCACTCCACCACTGCGCGCTTGATGGGCTCCACGGCGCTCGGGCAGCTCCTCGCGATTGCGATTGCGCCACTGCTCGGTCGCCTGTTGGGACCCGAAGCTTTTGGCGCGTTCGGCGTGTACCTCGCGGTGCTTGGTGTGCTGGGTGGCGCCGCGTCGTGGCGACTCGGACTCGCTGTACCTGTGCCTGCCGACGATGATGAAGGCGTCGCCGTGATGGCTGCAGGCGTGTTCGCAACGCTGGTCTCGACCGCAGTGTCCATCGTCGCCGTCTGGTTTGGCGCGTCCTGGTTGGCCGTGCGGCTGGGCACTCCATTCGTGGAGTCGCTGCTTTGGTGGATTCCCGCGAGCATCCTTGGCGTCGGCCTCACCGACGTGTTGAGCGGATGGTGTTTGCGGCATCGCGAGTTTCCCGCGCTCGTGCGTCAGCGCGTCGTGCGCGCGGTGGGGACCAGCGGCTGGCAACTCGTACACGCGTTCGTCATTCGCGCATCGGCGATGCCGCTTGTCATCGGCGAGGTCATCGGCCGGCTCGCCAGTGTTGTCGCGATGTGGCGTGTGATTTGGCGCGCGGAGCACGCGCGAGTGCGCGCGCTTACCTGGGCCAAAGTGCGCAGCGCCTTGCAACAGCAGCGCGCGTTCGCCGTCGTGGCCACTCCGTCGTACTTGCTGAATCAGCTCGGTCAGTGGGTGCCCGTGTTCTTGCTGACGGCGTGGTGGGGGCCGGTCGCCGCGGGATTGTACGTCGTGGGCCAACGCCTCGTCGGCGTGCCGATTGGCCTCATTGGCGACTCGGCGGGACAAGTGTATATCGCTGAGATTGCCTCGCTTTCACGCACGTCGCCGGCCGCGATGGTGCGCCTGTTTCGCACCACCGCGTCGCGACTCGCAATGCTCGCCGCGGCAACGGCTGGCGCGTTGATTCTCTTTGGGCCTCTGGGATTCAAGATCGGATTCGGCCCCGAATGGGTGGACGCGGGGCGGATGGTGCGCTGGCAGGGCATTGGCCTCGCCGCGCAACTCGTCGCGATCCCGATGGCGCATACTTTGGTGGTGCTGCGCTATCAGCAGCAACAACTGGTGTGGGATGCGGTGCGGCTGGCTGCTACGACCTTCGGCTTCTTATGGGCGTATCGCAACGGCAGTGACGCAGTGGATGCGGTGGCTCTGCACGGTGGAATCACAGCGGTTCTGTATGTGGCATTGACGTGGGCCAGCTGGCGCGCGGTGCGCGAGCGAGCCGCCGCAGATGCCACCACGTAGAGCGCGACTTACCTTTCTCTCCTATGGCTGACACTTCGCGTCGTTTCTCAGTTCCCCCGGGCGTCATCTTCGCGCTCGCATGGGCGGTTGTGCTGGGCATTCTCTTTGCTCCGCTGTGGTCCGGCGGCGTCATCGTCAATCCGATGAGCGACGGCAAGGACGGCTACGTCACGCGCCACTTCGCGGCGAATGTGATTGCGCAGTGGGGCGAGGTGCCGCGCTGGAATCCCTATATTTTCGGCGGCATGCCGTTCTTGGGCGCGATGCACGGCGACCAAGTGTATCCAATCTCTGTGGCGTTGCGCGCGATGTTCGCGCCGGCACTCGGCATTGGCTTGGGCATGGTGCTGCACGCGTGGCTTGGCGCCGTTGGGTTGATGACGTTCTTACGTCAGCAGCGGCAGTCATGGAGCGCCGCGATTGTTGGAGCAACCGCGTACGGCGTGAGCGGACCGTTGCTCTCGCTGTTCTATCCTGGACACGACGGCAAGATCTACGTGTTGGGCCTCACACCGTGGGCGTTGCTCGCGATTTCGCAGGCGTGCCGCACGCGCAAGCCGATGTGGTTTGCACTGTGGGGACTGCTCACCGGATTGATGTTGCTCTCGCCGCACTTCCAGATGACGTACTACTCATCGCTGCTGATGGGCGCGTTCATCTTTTTCACGTTGTTCACGGAGACTGAGAAGTCGAAGCGCATCTGGGTGCTCGGAGGATTCGGCATTGCGAGCGTGCTCGCATTGGCGTTGGCTGCGGCACAGCTGATGCCGTTCGCCGAGTACCTGCCGTTCAGCCCACGCGCAGCGTCGGGTTCTTCCTCTACGGGCTGGGAATACGGCACGAGCTGGGCAATGCCAGCGCTCGAGCTCATCGGCACGATGTGGGGCGGCTTCAACGGGTGGCACAACACGTACTGGGGCAGCAACGCGTTCAAGCTGCACTCGGACTACATCGGCTTGTTGGTTGGATTGCTGGCGCTGACGGCGCTGCTGCGTACTCCGGCAGGCGCGGAGCGCAAGCGGATGTGGTTCTGGGTGGGCTGCGTGATCTTCGGCACGCTGTGGGTGCTCGGCGGTCAGACGCCCTTCTATAGAATACCGTTCCATCTGTTCCCAATGATCAGCAAGACGCGCGCCCCTTCGATGATGTGGGGGCATGTCGCGTTGTGCTTTGGTGTGCTCGCATCGCTCGGCGTCCACCAGTGGCAACAGATGGCTGATGATGTGCGTGAGCGTTGGGCCAAGCGTGCGGCGATTGTCATTGGCGTCGGAGCGGTGCTGATGCTCGCCGCGAGCCAGGGAATGATCACGACGCTTGCCCCCGCAATGCGCGCCGATGCCGCATACGGCGCAGTTGCCGATGCGCGCTTCGGCTTGATGCTCGGCGCTGCGACCGCAATCATGTTTGCGATTATCGCTTGGCGCGCTCCACGATTCTTGGCAACCGCTGCCGTTGTGTTGCTGCTCGCTGACTTGGGTTCGCAGGTTCGCCGCTTCATCGTGATTGACCAGCGCGGCGCTGAAGTCTTCGCGGCAGACGAGGTGGTGCAGGCTATCGAGAAGGATGCGGCGAGTCTCGAGCAGCCGTGGCGCGTTGTACCGTTGGGTCGCGTCTATATGGACGACTACTTAATGGAACATCGTGTGCGCTCCGTGCTCGGCTATCACGGCAACGAGCCACACACGTACGACCAGACGCTGGGCGGAAAGAATCAGTGGGGTAATCTCTCTGATCCGCAGTCATGGCGTTTGCTCGGTGTGCGCTACTTGCTGCTTGACCAGACTCCGACGCAGCTGCCGCCGGGATTTGTGCTTGTCGGCAGCGATCTGCGCACGTGGCTGGGTGAGCGCGCGACGGTGTTGCGCGTGCCGTCGCCCGCGCCGTGGGCCGTCGTTGCACCGCTTTCGTTTAAGGTGGGCAGCGAAGAGCAAACAATCGCGACCGTGATGAATCCGCAGTTCGATCCCGCACGCATTGTGCTGCTCGACACTGCAGCCGCGTTTGGTTCGACGACTCCGCCCACCGCGCTGCCACCGGCGATTTCTCCCGCGCCCGTGATTCGCGTGGAAGAGCGTCAGCCCGGCGTGTACGTGCTCAACATCGAGAACCTCGTGGCCGATGGCGTGCTCGTGGTGAGCGAGAACTATCTGCCGACGTGGACCGCAACGGTGGACGGTGCTGCCGCTCCGGTGGGACGCGCCAACAACACGTTCATCGGCGTGCCAGTGAGCGCGGGCGCCAAGCAAGTGGTGCTGACCGTGGAATCGCGCGGTGACGCGCGTGGCTTGCGTGTCTCGCTCGCGGGACTCGGCGGACTCGCACTGCTCGCGTTGTCTGGACTCGTGATTGGTCGTCGCAAGGACGTTGCAGCGTAATGACTGACGTGCGGGTTGTTCCGTTCACGCCGCAACACCTCGAGCCGGTGCTCGAGCTGATGCGGCGTTGGAGCCCGGATCATCCGGAACTCGCGGAACGCTCGCTCATTGAGTGGCAGCGTTGCGCACGATACGTGGCGCTCGATGGCGAACGTGTTGTTGGTCAGATCTGTCAGGTGAGTCACGAGTTTCGCTACAATGACACGCGCGCGAGCGTGCCGGTGGGGTGGGGCATTACGCTCGTGCTCGATATGTCAGATGATGCCACGCGCAAAGCGGCGGGCCGCCAACTGCTGGCAACCTGCGAAAATGCTCCGGGTCTCAAGTACGGCGCTGTGGGTGTGGTGCCCACGATTGAACCCGCGTATTTGCGCCGCGGCCACCGACTGACTCGCGACTCGTCCGCGTACTTCGCGCGATTCTTCCGCCCGGAGAAGGCGCTCGCCTATTGGAACAAGCCCACGTGGCTCGCGCCCGGCATTCACGCGGCGAACGCGGTGCTTCGCGCACGACGTCCTTCGATAGAAGGGAGCGTGGAGCGCATCACGCAGTTTGACGCCGCCTGGGACGCGACGTGGAATCGCTTGCTGCGAGGACGATACGAGTTGGCGGGCGTGCGCACCGCAGACTACTTGAACTACAAGCTCGCGCAGCCGCGGCGCGCGTATCACGCGTACGTGCATCGCGACGCTGCGGGCGCCGTGGACGGCTACGTGGTATTTCGCCGCGCCAAGCATCTGACGCGCGACCTCGATGTGGTGCGCATCTGCGACTTTGCCGGCAGCGACGCGGCGCTCGACATGCTCCTCGCCAAAGCCACCGAGTTTGCGCGCGAGGAGCAATCGCGCGGCACCTACGGCATTGTGGGTTTGAGCGCGATGAGTGATGCCGCCACGTTCAAGCGCGCGGGCCTCTGGATTCAGCGCCCGTATCCCGTGGTGCTGGCCGGTGGCGTCGATGGCGCGGTGCGTGTGTCGTTCTTCGATTCGGATCTCGATGACCTCTGGTAGCCGCAGTCCGCTGACGGTTCCAATCGTCATTGGGTGCGACACGGATCCCGATCGCGAGGGCTTCGTGGGCCCGCTGCCGCAGGATCGACTCGTCTGGAATGGAATGCTCACCGGCATTCCGGCCCTTAAGTCCGACGTCGCATCGGTCACCGACGACGCTGGCAATGCGCCGCGCTTCACCTGGCTCGTGCGCGCCGACGAACAAGTGCGCGATCTCCACGGCAGCTACGCCTGGTGCCTCGAGGCACATCGTGAGTTTTTCGATTCACTCGTCCGCAGCGGCGACGCGCTCGGCTGGCATCCGCACTTTTGGCGCCGCGCATCGGCAACGGCTCCGTGGCGTCAGGATGTGGACGATCGCGCGTGGCAGCTGAAGATGCTGCACGAAGCGCATCTCGCTTTGCTCAAAGCCGGTCTCACTCCAGCGAGCGTGCGCATGGGCTGGACGTATCACACGAGCGAGACGTTGAACACGCTCGACGCGCTTGGCGTGAAGTTGGAGTTTTCGCCGTTCCCGGGACTGCGGAGCTATCGCGGATCTCCAAGAGCGAACACGGAGAACCAGTTTGATTGGTTCACGACGCCCACCGAGAGTTTCTTTGCGAGCCGCCGCGATTATCGCGTGCCGGCAAGGGCGGGGGAGCCCGCTTGCCGCATGCTCACCCTGCCGTGTTGGGTCGCGACGCACCCGTTTTGGGGTCTCGCGGCGGGCGTGCAGATGGCGCGGAAGTCCGGAGCGCCGGCCCTCATGTGGGACGCGATACAGCGGCCAAGTTACGTCATCAATCTCACAGCGCGTCCCAACCTGTTCGCGCCACTTGTGAA
>JAYUWY010000416.1:0-5621 GCA_043753285.1 Gemmatimonas sp.
TTCGCCGGCGTGTTCCCGATTGCCACCGAATTTGGCATTCGCGCGGGACTCGACATTCAGATCTACGGCAACGAAACGCGCCGTGTCCCGCTGGGTGGCGGCGCGCTCGGACTCATCAACGTGGATGTCAGCACCACCAATGCCATCGTCGGCGGCAGCATCGGCGCGCAGATTGGCATGCCGAGCGATCGGGTGAAGCCGTACATCGGTGGCATGATTGGCTTCAGCAACTTCAACACATCGTCGCGCGTCGCGGGTGAAAACTCCAGCGACGAGCCGTTCGCGTCGAGCACGAACTCCTCCGACAACGCGTTCTCCAAGCACGCGCTCGGCGGTATCTACTTTCCGATGGCCAACGGCAACGTGCTGATTGACCTCGGCGCGCGCTATACGTGGAATGGCGAGTCGGTACGCTATTTGACGCCGGGTGACATCACCGAAGACGTCAACGGCGATGTGGTGCTTACGCCGAACAACACACGAGCAGATTTGTTGACGGTGACGATGGGCGTGACGATTCGCTTGGGTGGAGCGCGCAAGCAGTAGGCGGTTGTTAGGCGGACCTACCCATGGCTGGAAGAATGCCCGGCTAGCGCATTGGAGCTATTCGATCTGTGCGCGCTCGGACACCCTTCGTGGGTTCCGCTTGTTCGCGGCTTTTGAGGTCCAAGACGGCATTACGCGGCGCATGAATTCGTCAAACATTGGCACCGTGAATGCGGTGTCCCCGTGAGCCGGACTCCAGATCATTCCCTTTCTGATCAGAGCGCTGCGTAGCGGCCCCATGCTCGCCACGGTGCTTCCAAGTTCTTCCGCGATGGCCCCGGATCTGTGGGGTCCAGGTCCGAGCTCGGCCATAGCTCGGACGTAGTCCTGCTCGCGCGGAGTGAGCCGGTCGAATCGGACTCGAAAGAAGTTCTTGTCGAGCGCTTCCGTGGCGGACTTGCTGGCCTGGACTACATCTGCCTCTGTCATCGGTGAAGCTCCCGCGGCGTTCCAAGTGTGCTTACCCCATTCTTGAATGAAGTACGGGTAGCCTTGGGTGATCGCTACAAGCTTGCTCAGAGCAGGAGCGTCGATATCCGCTCCCTCTGCTCTTACTGGCTCCACTATTGCCTTCTTCGCGGAATCCGGCTTCAGTGGCCCAATCTCTGGGTAGTCGAACAACCTCCCGGCGTAAGACTTCGCCTCGCCTGCCAACGCAGCGACTTGTGGGAGTCCAGCTCCGAACAAGACAATCGGAAGTTGCTTCTGCGAAATACGATGCATCGCAACGATTAGGCTGCGGAAATCAACTTCGCTTAGATACTGAACCTCGTCGATGAAAACGCCAACGCTCTTGCCCGCAGCTTTTGCCGCAGCTCCAATTGTTAACATCAACTCTGGGAGGTCCAATTCTAGATTGCCAGTATCCGCCGACGGCGTCTCGTTTATCCCGATTTCGACAGGTCCAATTGATACCTTGAAGGCGCTAGCGAATCCGCGAAGCGCGCCGAACCCCTTGGCTGCGAGCTCCTTGGCGTTCTCGACCTTGCTCAGCTTGAGCAGAACTGACTTGAGCCCGGGTGCCAGATACTCGGCCAGGCGCTGCCCTTCAGGCGCCTCGAGATGCAAGACTAAGTAGTCGTTTTGCTCCGCCAATTCGGCAATGCGATTGAGGAGTACGGTCTTGCCTACCCCTCGGAGCCCAAGGAGCAACTGACTCTTCTCGGGGCGCCCGAGCTGAATCCGAGCGAGCGCGATGCGAGCAGCCTCGATAATCTCGTCACGTCCAGCGAGTTCAGGCGGCTGCGCCCCAGCTCCTGGCGAGAATGGATTCCGAAGTGGATCCAATGTTTCCTCAAGAATGTAGAAAGATTATAAAATATTACCATTATTATCGGCCTTACAGGGAGTCTGGCACGAAGGAGATATGTAGGGAGATATTACTATATTATGTATCTATGGTAATATTACCATTATTACCTGTTAATACATGAGCTGAGCTGTGGGCTATACTTTGGTTTCACGCCTCCAGCATCACGAGACTAAGGAGAATGGAGCACGCGGAGCACCCGGCGCGGCATTAAGCGCCGAGAGCATCGGCATCTCGAACGGGAGCATCATCATCATCACCATCAGCAGCAGCAGCAGCAGCAGCAGCAATAAGAAGACGAGTCTGAGGAGGTCAAGAACACATAATGCAACCGGCGCATAGTGCTAATCCGAGCCCGGTCGCCAATCATGAACTGCTTCTTGATGTTGAAGCGGAAAGCATCGCCGTGCCGCCGCCTAACGACGCTTGCTGCTGGCGGCCACTTTTCGGTGGCGCGGGCTGCGCCCGCGAGCTCTAGTGGACTAGAAGCACACGCTAGTCGTCCGAGTTCGTGCGGCGGTCACGCTTCGTGTGTGACCGCCGCTTTTTTTCGTCCAGACGCGCGGCCTTCTGCCCACGGCTTGGCTTGGTCGGCTTGCGGGCTTTGGGCACCACGAGCGCCGCCCGAATCATGCCGGCGAGCCGGGCGAGCGCCAGCGCGCGATTCTGTGTTTGGCTGCGCGTGTCTGTGGCCACGATGCGCACGGCACCGGTGCCATCGAGCTTGTTCGCGAGTTTGGTCTCGAGCAGCTCGCGTTGCGTGTCCGTGAGAGCAGACGAGGTGCGCAGTCCCCACACTGCTTCGACGCGCGTGGACGACGTGTTCACGTGCTGCCCACCCGGGCCGCCGGACTTCGTCGCTCGGATGATGAGTTCGGAAGCCGGTATACGGAGGCGGCTATTCACGACGAGGCGGCCCTCGTCGTCCCAGAGATCACGGGTTGTCACGGTGAAACCCCTGTGTTGCAGAATGCCATACTATTCGCCACGTTAAAGCCGTTGTGATTTGCAAGACTCGGAGACCATCGTGAGTATCGGACGGTCGGGGACATCGGAGCGAATGCTGGCGGTGCTCGATCCCCGCCGGCTCCTGAATGGGATATATGTCGGGCGACTGCTCGTGGCGAGTGCCAGCTTCGGTTGGGCACTGGTTTACGCGCTGTTTGCCAACCCGATCAGCACCGTCATTGCGGCCACGATGTTCGTGATGGCGATGGGACTGACCGCGGTGTCGTACATCCGCACCGAAATCAACCGCGAGCACGCGGGTCCCGGCTTTCTATATATCCAGTTTGCGCACGACTTGCTGCTCATCACCGTGGTGGTGCATCTCACCGGTGGTGGTGCTTCGCAGTTTGCCGCGCTCTACATCTTAGTCAACGCCACTGCCGCGCTGTTGCTTCCTATTGGTAGTTCGCTCCTGTTGGCGATGCTTGGGAGCGTGATGTACGTGGGCGACGCGTTTCTGGTGAGTGGTGGCGACATCACCGTGCCGCTGTTGTTGCAGTTGGTGGTGTTTGTCCTCGTCGTCGTCGGCACCAGCTACATCGCCGGCCGCTTGCAGGAAGCGGGGCAGGGGCGCCAGCAGCTGCAGGCGGAGCTCGCGAGTGCGCAACTGCGCGCGGCCGACATCCTCGCCAACATTCAGGCCGGCATCATTACAGTGGACGACCTCGGCCGCCTGCTCTACGCGAACCCGGCCGCCACCGCGATGCTCGGGGTGCCGCTGAATGCGTTGCAGGGCGCGCCCATACTTACGGCGCTGCGTAGCGCTGCGCCGGTTGTGGCGGAGGCCATTGATGCGCAGATCGGCGAACAGCGCACTAGTGCGCGCTCTGAGGGCACACTCGCACTCGAAGGCCGGTCCATTCCCATTGGCATTACGACGACGTCGGTAACTGGCGATTTGCGCCCTGTAGGCGGCGCGACGACGGTCATTGTGCAGGACATCTCGGACGAGAAGCGTCTTGAAAGTTTGCGACTGCGCGCGCAGCGCCTTGAAGCCGTCGCGGAATTGAGCGCCTCGCTCGCGCATGAAATCAAGAACCCGCTCGCGAGCATTCGTTCGGCTGTCGAGCAGATCTCGCGCCGCAAGGCCGCAACGCCCGACGAGCGCACGTTGGGCGAGCTGATTACGCGAGAGTCGGATCGGCTCTCGCGGTTGCTCTCGGAGTTCTTGGACTTTGCGCGCGTGCAGGCGGCGCGTCGCGACCATTTGGATCTGTGTGAGATTGTGCGCACCGCCGCGATGCTCGCGGGCGCGCATCCGGATCGTAGCAGCGGCGTGTTGCTCGATGTGGATGTCCCAGGCACGCCAGCCGAGCTGAGCGGCGACGAAGACTTGTTGCATCGCGCTGTGTTCAATCTGGTGCTCAATGCGTGCCAAGCATCGGGGGAGCGGGGCCACGTGGCGGTGACGTTGCGCCGACTCACCGTGCTCGAGCAGCCCACCGCGCTGCCGTATAAGTCCGACGTGTACTCCATCGAAGTGTGCGACGAAGGTGAGGGGATTCCGCCGGACATTCAAGACCGACTCTTCGAACCATTTGCGACCACGAAGCCTGGTGGCAGTGGCCTTGGTCTCGCTGTGGTGCACCGCGCCATCGAAGCGCACCGCGGGTTGATTCTCGTGGATAGCGACCATGCGGGCACGCGCTTCACCGTGTATCTGCCCACTGAGGGCGCGCCCTCCGGAGCAATGGAATGACCGAACCGAACCGCCGTCCCGTTGTTCTCGTCGTGGATGACGAGAGTGGAATTCTCCAGACGCTCGAGATCCTGTTGCGCGCCGAAGGCTTCGATGTGCATACGGCGCACGGCGGCAAAGCGGCGCTCGAGAAGATTCCGGTGCTGACGCCCGACATCATCATCTCGGACGTGCGCATGCCGAACGTGAGCGGTGTGGAGGTTCTCGCTGCGGCGCGGGAGCACGACGCCGAGGTGCCGGTGATATTGATGACCGCGCAGGCGACGCTGCAAACCGCGATGCAGGCCGTGAACGCTGGCGCCTTCTATTACATCCAGAAGCCGTTTCGCAACGATGAGTTGTTGGCGATTCTCAAGCGCGCGTCAGAACATCGGGCGTTGCGGCTAGAGAATCGTTCGCTCAAGAAGGAGATTAAGCGGCGCGAGCGTCGCGGCAGCAGCGCTCCGGTTGGTGCGCACCGCGCGTGGCTCGACGCGTTGGAGTTAGCGGAGGCGGTCGCGCACACCGAGTCCACCGTGCTCATCACCGGCGAGTCGGGCACAGGTAAGGAAGTCGTCGCGCGCTACATCCACGAGTTGTCGATGCGCGCCGATGCGTCGTTTGCCACGATTAACTGCGGTGCGCTCCCCGAAGGACTGTTGGAGAGCGAACTGTTTGGTCACGTGAAGGGCTCGTTCACTGGCGCCGTGAAAGACAAAGAAGGTCTGTTCACGGCGGCGGCGGGTGGCACGTTTTTTCTCGACGAAATTGGCGAGACCACACCTGCGACGCAGGTGAAGCTGTTGCGCGTGTTGCAGCATCGCGAAGTGATTCCGGTGGGCGCCACCGACGCGCAGTCCATTGATACGCGCATCATCGCCGCCACGAATCGGGACCTCGAGGAAGAGATCAAGCGCGGTGCGTTCCGCCGCGATTTGTTCTATCGACTCAATGTGATCGCGATTCATCTGCCGCCGCTGCGCGAGCGCGCAGAAGACATTCCGTTGTTAGTCGATGCGTTTTTGCAACGTGGCGCGGCCGCGCGCGACGAGCAGCCCAAGCGCTTGAGTGACGAAGCCG
>JAYUWY010000417.1:0-5618 GCA_043753285.1 Gemmatimonas sp.
CGCGATGCCGACGACATCGTCGGGCTCATCGAAGTAGCCCGCCTTCACCCACGTGACGATGGACACCACCGGCGCCGTCGTGTCGCGACGCACGAGTACGGTGAGCCCGTTCTCTAGGCGAACGCGCCTAACGCTCTCCGGAGGAAGCAGGCGGACGGCGCTCGACATTCCGTGAACTAGCGCACCAACGGCGCGCGGCGAATCACAAGTAACGCGGCGACGAGCAGCCCGATGCCGTAGCCCACAACGTGAATGACGTCGGTCCACTGGAACGTGCCGTCGGTCAAGAAGGCGCGCACGAGTGTGCCGAGCGTTTCAAACGGCGGCAAGCCGCGCACGATGGGTTCGGCCCAGGCGGCGAGGACATCCTGTTTGGCGAGTTGCTGAAGCGTGCGAATCACGAAGTAGCTGAGCACCAGCGCGAGTCCGTCGCGGTGCGTGAGGGACGCGCACAACACGCCGAGTGAACCCACGAGCAACAGCTGCAACGCGAGTGCGGCGAGAGCGCCGAACACATCGATATCCACCATGCCAAACTCAACAATGAGCGGCGCAATGGCGAACACGGCACAGAACACGACGATGCCCAACAGGAAACGTGCGAGATAGAAGGCGACCGGCGACACTTGGTGCGAGAACAGGAACCGCACGTGCTGTCGGTCGCGATCGAGCGCAACGCTCTGCGTCATGATCAAGAAGCCCGCCAACGCAATCGCCAATGGCGCGACGTTGTTGAACATTTGACGGACGGCATCGGCTTGCTGCGCATTGTTCGCGAGATCCACGACCTCTTGGGACTGCAACAGCGCATAGAGGGGCAGTCCGCCGAGGATGAGCATGACAAGGAGTGGCGCAAGCGCACGGACCGCGAGGTCGCGCGCCAGCCACGGGAAGTAGGCAATAAGGGGACGAAGCGTCATCGGAGCGTCACCGCAGAACGGAAGGCTTCTTCCAGCGAGGATTCGGCGGGGGCGACCGCGATGATCAAGGCCCCGGCGGCAATGGCTGCCGCGAGTCCAGCATTGAGCCCGGCCACATCGGCCGTGCACTCTACGTCGGCGCCGCTGAGCACCGCGCCCGGCAGGTGCGCGAGCACCGCATCAGCGGCCTGGGCCACGCGAATACGCCACTTCCTCGCATTCCCGTGTCCGGCCGACTCACGCACACTCACCACGCGCTGAATCTCGCCGCGGTCAATGATGGCCACGCGGTCGCACAGGCGTTCCAGCTCGTCGAGATTGTGCGACGCGATGATCATCGCGCGGTCAGGACGACGCAATCCCGCAACGATATCGCGAAAGCGCGCCGTCCATACGGGATCGAGTCCGTGCGTGGGTTCGTCGAAGACCACCACATTGCGATCTGCCAACAGCGCCTGCGCGAGACCCACACGCTGCAAGTTTCCCTTGCTGAGCGCCTTGAGCTTCTTCTTGCGATGTTCGCCGATGCCGACCGCTTCAATCACTCGGTCCACGGCTGCCACGCGCTCTGGGCCGGAGATTCCCGCGAGTGCCGCCAGACGCGTGAGTGTTTCGTCCGTGCGCCAATGCAGTGGCAGTGTCATCAACTCCGGCAAGTACGACACACCATGCCGTTCGGTGTACGCGCGCGGCGTCAGGCCCTCGATGCGCATCTCTCCTTCGTCGGGCGAGAGCAGGCCGAGGAGCATCGCAATGAGCGTACTCTTGCCGGCGCCGTTGGGGCCCGCGATGCCGAGCACTTCGCCGCGCTGCACTTCCAGCGTCACGCCGCGCACCGCGCGAACGGGCAGTCCGAAGAACGGACGATACGTCTTTCCTACATTCTGAAGTACGATCACGGGACGATTCGAAGGAGACCTGCATCGGCGCTGACGCGGAGAAAACTCTCGGCGTCGCGCGTGGGAATGAGCATACCAGTCAGCGAGAATCCACGGCGAGCTTCAAACTGCATGAACTCCTCAAGCGTGCGCTCCTGCTGCCCGGGCGTGGCGTCGCGCATGGCGCCCACAATCTCTTCCCACGATCCGTCGTACGTCTGACCATCACGGCCCACCACGCGATGCTGCTCGGCGGGCGCTTTCTGATCGCTCAAGTCACTGAGCAACGCACCAAACAACTCCAGCTGCGAGCGGGCCTCGGCCTGCTCACGATCCGCTGCGCGCTGCTCAATGTCGCTGAGCATCTCGTCGATCGGATCCGTGACCGGCGTGAGCTCAATGAGACGCTCTTCCCACATGCGCAGCGACGGTTCATCGTCTTTTAAACGCAGATGCGACTTCTTGAGTTCGAGCAGGCGCCAAATGCCGAGCTCGTCCCAGTGGTCTTCGGGCTTTGTGCGATCGAGCTGAAACAGCGCGGCTTCGTATTCGCCTTGATCGTACAGCAAGTTGCCGAGGTAAATACGCGCTTCACTGTGATCGGGGTCGAGCTTGAGCGCGCGACGAAGCGTCTCCACCGCGCCTGGCTCATCTCCCATTCTGTGCTGCGCATAGCCAACCATCGCCACAGCCTCGGCGTTGTCCGGCGTCTGCTGCACGGCAATATCAAAGAAATCCTTGGCGTCTTCCATGAACCCTTCGCGAAAGAGCGCGCGTCCCACTTGCAGCATCAACTCAATATCGTCGCTGTAGCCGAGTTCGAGAATGCGACGAAAGCTCCTGAGGCCAGCGTCGGTTTGGCC
Organism: Gemmatimonas sp.; assembly: GCA_043753285.1. Classification (GTDB taxonomy): domain Bacteria; phylum Gemmatimonadota; class Gemmatimonadetes; order Gemmatimonadales; family Gemmatimonadaceae; genus Pseudogemmatithrix. Next base: position 2,662 of record JAYUWY010000417.1, read on the forward strand.
GAGTTTGAGCAAGACTTCGCCAAGTCCGGCGAGTCCGTCTTCGTGCTCTGGATCGAGGACCAGCCCCTCCTCGAACGAGCGGCGCGCCCACGCAAATTCATCGCGCGCGAGGCGCGCGTAGCCAATCCCGACGTGCAGCTCGACGGCGTTCGGATACAAACCGAGGCCCTCGCGCAGTAGCGCGAGCGCCTCGTCGAAACTGCCTTCGTTGTATAGCTGGTGCGCGCGCTCGTCGTACTCCTCAGAACTCAGAAACGGAGACGGCATCGTCGGGGTGACCTCCGGCTCGCAAGGTGGTTAGGACTAACCTACAGCCGGGACCGAAAAGGCAACAGAGACTTTTGCGGCCAGTGCAGCGTTGGCTTCGAGGAGCGCGACGTTGGCTCGGAGTGAACCGCCGCCCGTTGCGGATTCGATGGCGGCGAGCAGGTACGGCGTGAGTGCCGCACCACGCACACCGGCGGCCTGCGCTGCTTCTCGCGCTCCGGCGACGGCGCGCTCTACGACGTCACGATCCAGCGCGTGGGCCAGCGGCGGCGGTTGCACGACGAGCACGGCGCCCGGATGGCCTAGGCGCCACGACGCCTTGGCGATGGCGGCCACTTCCTCTGGAGAATCGGCGCGCGCGGGCACGCGCAGGCCCGTGGACGCGGTGAAGAAGCCCGGAAACTCGTCCGTGCGGTAGCCAATCACCGTGACGCCAAGCGACTCCAGCCGCTCAAGCGTGGCGGGGAGATCTAGAATGGACTTCGCGCCCGCGCAGACGACAATCACCTGCGAACGCGAGAGCTCCACGAGATCCGCCGACTCATCAAACGCGGGTTCGGGATGCACACCACCAATGCCGCCCGTGGCAAACACCGGCACGCCCGCGGCGCGACACATCGTGAGTGTGCCGGCAACGGTGGTCGCGCCGTCGGTGCCTTTGGCGATGACCACTCCGAGATCGCGCGCAGAGACTTTGGCAACGCCAGTTCTCGCGAGGAAGCGGATGAGTTCCGCGGGTTCGAGTCCCATCGACGGCACACCACCGGCGACGCCCGTCACCGCTTCGACGGCGCCAGCGCCCTGCACCGCTTGCTGCATGCGCGCCAGAGCCTCGGCGTTCACTGGAATCGGCAAACCTTGAGCGAGCACCGAGCTTTCGAGCGCGACGATTGGCTGGCGCGCTGCTCGCGCAGCGGCAGCTGCTGCCGACCAACGAATCACAGGTGAAGGACTCTGCATGCGAGAACGCTAGCGCGGCCCCTCGCTCATGACCACCTTCAAGCTGTCCCACATTGAGACCGTGATGCCTGACCTCGCTACTACTGGCCGCGGGGACGACTTCTTTCGCGCCATCGTCGAAGCGTCCTCCGACCTTGTTGTTGTGATTGGCCCACAGGGCGAAATCACCTATACCAATCCCGCTGCCACGCGCATCCTCGGCTATCTGCCTGAAGAGGTGATTGGCACGAGCCTGCTCTCACACGTGCACGAGGACGATCAGCCCGCCGCGGCACGCGCGCTGATGGAAGAGATGTCGGGCAGCAATCAGTTTCCCGTCCTCGACGCGCGTGCGCGTGCCAAGAACGGCGCATGGATTCCGCTCGAATGCAAGGTGTGGTTGGAGCCAGGCACGACACCGCCGCGCTTGGCACTCATCGCGCGTGATATGCGCGTGCGTCGTGCGGCCGAGCGTTTGCTCGCCGACCGAGAGGCGTGGGCGCACGCAGTGCTCGACACCTCGCCGATCGCCATCATCACGCTCGACGAGCGTTTGCGCGTGGTGGAGTGGAGTTCCACGGCCGAGCGTTTGTACGGCTGGAGCGCGGACGATGCGCGCGGACATTTGCATCCCGCCATTCAGCCCACCGGCGAAGACGTGGCGATGCTGCGCGAGATTATTTCGTCGGCGCGCTCGGTGGTGGATCAAACGGCATCGCGTAAACGTCGCGATGGCACGCTGCTGGACGTGGGACTCGCGCTTGCGCCCTTGCGGCGGTTGGACGGAACCGTGAGTGGACTCGTGGAGCTCTCCACCGACCTCACGAGCCAACGCGCGGTTGCGCGCCAGTTTGAGCGCGCGCAGCGACTGGAATCATTGGGCCGCATGGCCACGGGCGTGGCGCGCGATTTGGAGCGCACGATTGCCGCCATCGAGTTGCAGGTGCAGGTCGTGGGCGGTGCGCGCGTGGCCAACCTGAAGGACGTGGCTGCTGCGGTGTTGCAAGAAACCGAACACGCCCGCGCGATGGTCGCGCACCTGCGTGAACTCGGTGCGCCACTGGGCGACACACGCGGCCGCGCCGTAGCCGACGACGTGCTGCGCGACCTGGTGACTTCATTGCGTGGTGCGGTGAGCACGCTCGCGGTGCGCGCCGAGTTGTCGGGCAGCGCAGAATCACGCGTGCCGGTGAGTACTGAGCGGCTGCGAAGCATCTTGGAGTTGTTGGTGCGCAACTCGCGTGATGCGATGCACGACCAGGGCGCACTCACGCTGCGCTCGAGAGAGCGCGTGGTGAGTGACGCTGAAGGGTCGCAGTTGGGCGTCGTGGGCGGGCGATACGTAGTAATTGAAGTCGCCGACTCAGGTACGGGCATCGCGCAGTACACACTAGAGCGCATCTTCGAGCCGTTCTTCACGACGCGCGACACCGCAACGCATCGCGGACTTGGACTGCCCCGCGCGTTGGCTTCGGCGCGGCGCGCAGGTGGTGCGCTCACGATTGCCAACGGAGGCACACGCGGCGCGGTGGCCACGTTGTATCTGCCGTTGGTGCCACACGAGGAAGCGGCTGACGACCACGAGCCGCTCACCACGCCAGGCCGGCGGCGGCGCGATCGCGCGTTTGTGTTGGACTCCAATGCCGACCAGCGGCACTTCGCGCGCACGATTCTCGAGAGCGACGGCTACTTGGTGTTTGAGGCATCAGACGCGGCAGAAGTGCGCCGGCTCGCTGATCTGCATGCGCCCG
>JAYUWY010000418.1:0-5618 GCA_043753285.1 Gemmatimonas sp.
CGCGCCGGCACGTTCATCTATCACACGCATCTGGGTGAAGTCCGACAGCAAGAGTCTGGTCTGTATGGTCCCCTGGTTGTTCTACCGCGCGGCGAGGAATGGAATGCCGCACGGGATCATATTTACACGGCGGGCACCTACTCCACGGGCTCGCGACTGAACGGGGACACGCTCCTGCCGCCGCTACGCTTGGCCGCGGGTGCACACCGACTGCGACTCATCAACATCACCACAGGGTCCCCAAATTTGCGCTTCGCCCTGACGAGCGCCGACGGAAGCCCGACAACCTGGACACCCGTCGCCAAGGACGGGATGGATTTGCCCTCGTCACAGCGCGTGGCGCGCGACGCGCTGCAGCATATCGCGATGGGCGAGACCTACGATTTCCACATCGCACCGCGGCCGGGAACCTATAAGTTGGAACTGCGCACGGCCGCGGGCCGAGTGCTGGCGCGGCAGTCCATTGAAGTACTCGACTCGCCGTAATTGACCGCTTGTTTTCGCCGCTGTCCCCGTCTATGTTTCTCCAACTACCGCGGGGTGGAGCAGCCTGGTAGCTCGTCGGGCTCATAACCCGAAGGTCGCGGGTTCAAATCCCGCCCCCGCTATTCGCAGGAACCGGAGCGCCTCCTTGCGGGGCGCTTCGTTGTTGAGAGGCTTGTTGAGAGGCTTGTTGAGAGGCTGAATGCGGCTGGGTAGCTCAGCTGGTTAGAGCACGGCACTCATAATGCCGGGGTCGCGGGTTCGAGTCCCGCCCCAGCTATTCTAAAGAATCCCCGCGAGCCCACCGGCTCGCGGGGATTCTGCATTGTATCACCCTGCGGCAGACGCGAGATTTGTGGCGTGAATCTCACTCCGCTTCGCACACGACTCGCCGCGCTCACGCGCACGCCCGAAGGCCTGCTGCTGGCGCGGCTGTCGCTCGTCATTGCTGTTTATCAAGCCGTGCGCCTGGTGTTCTTGATTGACCACCGTGCCAACTTCGCCAACGCACCCGCGCTCGACGTCGCGCTCGCGTTCTTCTACGGCCTGCGGTTCGATCTCTCGGCGATCGCCTATAGCAACATCCCGTTCATTCTCTTGTCGCTCGTGCCCATCGCGCTGCTCACAAAGCAATGGTACCAGCGAGTTTTGCTTGCACTTTGTTTCGTGGTGAACGCTGCCGCCACCATCGTGATGATGGGCGATGTGGGTTACTACCCGTTCACCGGCACGCGCGTGACGATGGATGTCTTCGCGCTCTCGAGCGAAGCCACGGCGCAAGCTGATCAGCTCTTCGTGAATTTCATCGGACTCACGATCACTGGCCTCGTGCTGCTCGCGCTGTTGATCCTGCTGTATCCGCGCGCGCCACAGGAAGGATTCGCGCCGCGCCGTTGGCCGCGCGCGCTTGGACTCGGCGTCCTCGTCGTACTCGCCACCGGCATCGCCGCACGCGGGGGATTCGCGAAGAAGCCGGTGAATCCCATTCACGCCTTCCTGAGTGGCAATCACGAAGTCGGTATCCTCACGCTCAACTCCGCGTTCACGCTGATGCAGTCGCCGCGTGGCCGCCAGTTGGAGCCGGTCGAGTACTTCTCGGAACGCGCGTCCGTCGATTCGATCTTGCAAACGTCGTATGGATTCGCCGAGGCGATGGGCAGTCGGATGCCGAAGCGGCAACAGAACATCGTGCTGCTGCTTCTCGAGAGTTACGCCACAGAATTCTGGGGCGGTGTCGATCGCGAGCATCCGGAACTGACGCCGTTTCTCGATTCGCTCGCGCAGCACGGCGTGATGTTCACTGAATCGTTCTCCAACGGCCGACGCTCGATGGACGCGCTGCCCAGCATCTTGCTCGGCGTGCCGCTCTACAAGGGGCAGAGCATCGCGGTCAGTCAGTACCAAGGCAATCAGTGGATTGGACTCGGCCACCTGCTCGGCGAAGCGGGCTATCACACGAGTTTCTTTCACGGGGCAGTGAAGGGCACGATGTACTTTGACGCGATCGCGTCGTTGTCCGGCATCGAAGACTTCTATCCGCTCGAGCGTTTCCCCGAGGCCACAAAGTCTGACGCGTTTGACGGCCACTGGGGTTTGTACGACGAAGAAGCGCTGCAATTCGCGGTGCGGCACGTGGGCACGTTCAAAGAGCCGTGGTTTGCCACGCTGTTCACCATCAGCACGCACCACCCGTATCGTTTGCCGCCGCGCTATGTGGACTCGCTGCCCAAGGGTTCGCGCGAGATTCATCAGAGCGTCGCGTACACCGATCTCGCGGTGCGCCGCTTCTTTGACTACGCGCGCACGCAGCCGTGGTTTGAGAACACACTGTTTGTGATCACGGGCGATCACACACCGCCCATGCGCTCCGCGCGCTACGACACGCCGATCGGTCGCTACATGGTGCCGACGCTGCTGTATCATCCGCGCGGCGAGTTGCCGGCGATGGATACGAAGCGCGTGGTGCAACACGTGGATCTCTTCCCAACGATCCTCGACTACGCTGGTGTGCGGCCACCGATGGTCCCGCTGTTTGGGCACTCGATGTTCTCGTCCACGCCGGGTGAAGCGGTGCTCACCACTGACGAGACGTACTGGATTGTGCGCGCCGAAGGCGTGCTGGAGCGCCAACCCAGCGGCGCCGAGCGGGTGCTGGCGTACGCGCGCGAGCGCACAGGTGAGACGGTGGGCACGCTGCCCGCTGGCATGGATAGCGAGATGTCGAAGCGTCTACTCGCCTACGTGCAGCACTACACGATGTCGCTGATCGAGAACTCGTTCTATCGCGCCGCTCCCGCGCGTACGACTCCGTGAACGAGACGAATCGTGTTCCTGCACGCCTGGTGTGGGGCCTCGCGGCGCTCATCTTCTTGAGTCGCGTGGCTGTGATTCTGTATTTGCGCACGTTTGCTGGCGATGCAGGCCTGTACGAGCACGATGAAATCGCGCGGTCGCTCGTGGCGGGCGAGGGATTTCAGTTTCGCTTTTTCTCTGACGTCGCCGAGCCGAGTACGCACCAGGCTCCGGCAATGGCGATGCTGTTAGCGCTTGGCTACGCAATCTTCGGCGTCGGCTCGGCGATTTCCGTCGCGTTCGTTGAGATCGTCCTCGCCGCGCTCACGACCGCTGGCGCCGTCGCGCTGGGCACAATCGCCTTCCACTGGTGGGGTCGGCGCGGTCTCATCGTCGCGATGCTCGGCTTCTTCGCCTATCCCGCGTTTGCATACATGCCAACGCGCGTGCAATCGGTGAACTGGTCGCTGTCGTTCATCCTGCTGATGCTCGCAGGTTTCGTGTCGATGGCCGAGCGCCGTGGCAACAAGCGTGTGGCGCTCGCGACTGGAGCGGTGGCCGCACTGGGTGCGTTGGGCGAGCCGATCCTGGCCGCACCGTTTGGGTTGTGCGTTCTCGTACTGCTCTGGCAGCGTCGCGACGCACTGCGACTGCCCGCATTCGTCGCACTCTCTTACATCGTCGTCGTCACGCCGTGGATGGTGCGCAACGCAATCACGGTGGGCTACTACGGCTTCGTGAAGGGTTCGTTCAGTTACGTGGCGTGGCAAGGCAATCACATCGGCGCGAGCGGCACAGACAAGCGCGAAGTGCAGGGCCCCACGGCGCGCGCACTTGCTTGGCGCGTGGGTGGTGCGGATCTGGAGGCTCAGCTCGACTCAGCGCGCGCACAGGCCGTAACCGTCGACGTGATTCTGTCTGCCGAGGACTCCGCGACGCTTCGCGAATTGCCCACGGAGCAGGCGCGCATGGCTTGGTTTCGCGATCAGCTGCGCAAAGAACTCACCGCCGCGCCGAGCCAGTACGTGAAGGTGGTGCTCAAGCGCGCGAGGATGCTGGCGTGGTTCGATCCCACCAATCCGCGCTCGTTCGTCGCGGCGTACCGTGTGCCGTGGCTGCTGCTGGCCGCACTCGCGATGCTGGGCTGGCTCTGGTGGCCGCGTGAGGAGCGCCCAGCGGGCTACGCGATGTGGGTGGCGTCGGTCGGCGGTCTTGTGACTGTCCACTTATTGGTCATTATGTCCGCGCGGTTCAGGCTGCCCATTGAGGCACTCCTGCTGCTGCCGGCGACGTTCGCGCTCACGCGCTGGCGTCGCGATACAAATGTGACCTAGACCCGCCTTTCCCAGGTTCGGTCCGTCCATCAAGTTTCGCGCATGGCAATTCTGCGAAATCCACTGCAAGACGAGCAGGCAACACTCGTCACCGTCTCGCTGGTGGTGTTGGCCAGTGTGGCAATCACAGTAGGCCTCGCGTTCACGCGGCCAGTGATGGTGCCGCTCGTCGTTGCGATCATCGTCTACTATCTCGTCTCGCCCATCGCGGACGTTCTCGAGATGAAAGCGCGCTTCCCACGCTGGCTCTCGACGTTTGTGGTGATGCTGATCGTGGGACTCGTTGTCGCGGCCGTGGGATTGTTGTTCCTCACGTCGGTGCGCGGTCTGGTGGGGTCCGCGGATGTGTATCAAGTGCGATTGCTCGACGTGGCCGCGCAGATTTCTGGCTGGCTCGATCGTATGGGCTTCGCGCTCAGCCGTGATGCGCTCGTCACTGCGATCAGCGAGTTACCCACTGCACGTGTGAGGCAATCCGGACCTGCGCTCGCAATCTCGCTTGTGCAGAACAGCGTGCTCGTGATGCTGTTCGTGATTTTCTTGCTGCTCGGCCGCACGCGCCAGCTCATCAAGCATCCCGTGTTCAAGCAGATTGACCGCGACATCCGCCGCTACTTGGTGCTTAAGACACTCATCTCGCTCGCAACGGGTGTGTGCATCTGGGTGATTCTTACGTCCTTTGGCGTAGAGCTCGCGCTGGTGTTTGCGGTGATGACATTCATTCTGAATTTCGTTCCGAGCATTGGGAGTATTATCGCGACGATTCTGCCGATTCCCATCGCGCTCATGCAGTTCGAGACGCTGGGCCCGGTGATTGCGATCGTCCTGCTGAGCACGATGGTGCAGATGATTATCGGCAACGGCATTGATCCGCTGCTGATGGGACAGAACTTGAATCTGTCGCCGGTGACGATTCTTGCGGCGCTCGTGTTCTGGGGTCTGTTGTGGGGCGTGGTGGGCATGCTGCTCGCTGCACCACTCACGGCCATCCTGCGCATCGTGCTCGCGCAGTTTGAAACGACGCGACCTATGAGTGAGTTGTTAGCGGGCCGCTTGCCGGAAGGCGACGCACACGCTACTCCTTAAGAGCCGCCAGGGGTACCTCGCGTGTTGCGAGGTTGAGAAAGTCTCTTGGAACCTGACCCGGTTAACACCGGCGTAGGGAGCGCGGCGAGTGTCTTGGCCGCGCATTTATGGCTACGTCACCCGCCTGCCGGGTGTACGTGGCTTTTTTTTGCCCGGTATATCTGGCAGGATCCGCTCTACGGCGCCCCTTTCTCTTTGAGGATCGCGCTGATGTTTCGTCGTCTCACAGTAGTTGCTTCGTTGGTTGCAGGTTCGTTGCACGCGCAGGACTCCACCGCGCGCGACACGCTGGAGTCTGTCGTGGTGCGTGCCGTGCGTGCAGGCGGCGCTGCGCCGTCGGCGCAGACCGTGCTCGATCGCAAGACTATCGAGCGTACGTACGTCGGGCAGGATGCTCCGCTCGCGCTGTTGGGCGTGCCGGGC
>JAYUWY010000419.1:0-2856 GCA_043753285.1 Gemmatimonas sp.
AGTGGCGCGTCGGATCGCACCGCCCAGAACGCGCCATCGCGCTCTGTCTGTAGCGGCAATCGGTAGCGAGGCACATCGCCAGGCCGAGCCACCCTGAGATCTGATCGCGCACCGAACGACCGTTGTAGCTGTCCCTCGCGCGAAAACTGATGAAGAGGCAGGCCAAACGAAGTGCGTGAGCCGTAACTTCCACTTGTGACGAATCCACCCTCTGGCGTGCGCATCGCGAACCAGATTGAGAGTCCATCCCATTGCTGGGCTCTCGTGAGACGACCGGATGGAGAGTAGATGTGAGTCCGACTGTTCCCGGCGTCGAAGACCGCGGTTGAGTCTCCCCCCCAGTCCAGCACGAGTGTGGCGTCGGCGAACTCTCCCGGGCCACTGCCAGCGCGGCCAATCTCCCCGGTGTGGCGCCCGGCGGCGTCAAATCGATAGACTTTCGAACCATCCGCGTCGACAACCGCCCACTGCGATCGGGCAATCCGGCCTACGCTCGTCGGTCGTCCCGTGAGCCCTCCCTCGTTCCACACCGACTGAATTTCAACGACCTGCGAAAGCAAGAGGCGACACTCGACACAGGTGGGCCTCTGGTCAAGTGCGGGCTGCGCCAGCGCATTCGACGCGAGGACAACGCTCGCACTGATCAGCATGTGGATGCGTGGCATACCCTTCAGCGATTAGGTAGTCGACAAGCGTACTCTGCTGGGTCTAACGTTTGGCGTTGCACATTGTCTGTCAATAGGCCTAGGGCGGTAAGCCGTTAATGAGCCACTACCTCACGGCTCTCCACTTGTCGCCCCTGCCATTGCCGGCTGTTGTTCGTACGGGCAACGGGCGGTGTGCCACTGGCTAACGACGCTTGGTGTCTGACGGCCGCGTTAACGAAGCAGGTGAGCGGCCCTGCTCCATCGTACCTTGCGGTATCGCAGGGCCGCTCACCTGCATTTTATTTCAGCGTCCACAGCAGAAGCCCACGTTATGCCGGTGTAGCCGCGATCCCCGCATTCGTAATGTCTGACGACCCGAATTATTCGAGTGAGCTCGAGCGCCGCGCGCTCGACACCTATCTCTCCTACGTGGCGGGCGACGCGTCGCTTGATGCGGCCGTCATCGCGCTGCGCGCACTCGTCGACCTCCCGCCGCTTGCGTCCGCGGGCGACGAGGCGGATGAAGCGGACGACGAGCTCGACGACATTCTCAACTTCGACCTCGCGCTCCTGCCGCCCGATCACCGCGAGCGCCACGCCGCGCTCCTGCGCGCACTAGAAGCGGCGTATCCCGACACGGCATAACGACGCTTGCTGACTGATGGCGGATCTTGCTCCAGTTCAGTTGACACTTCCACCTAACGAGACGCGAGGAGGTGTCCGATGCCGCGGAGCGGTCCGCGCCAGATCTACCAGTATTCGAAGGAGTTCAAGCTCGCTACGGTGCGCTTAAGCCAGGTGTCGGGCCTGCAAGTGAAAGCCGTGGCGACGGCGCTTGGCATTCACCCGTTCATGTTGTCCAAGTGGCGCAAGGACGTGCGCGACGGCACGCTGCGCGGGCGATTGCCCAAGGCCGCGCGGCTGGCCAAGCGCGCGTTCTCGCGCCGCCAATTGCGGAGCGTCTCGATGTGGAGCTCAGTTCCTGCGCGAGGTGTCGAATCGGTTTCGGTTGTTCTCTCCGAGCCGTTGCGCTGTGCACTGGTTCGGGTGAACATGACACATCCGCGCAAAAGCACCACTAATCCAACCCACCCCGACGAATGACCGGGACGCACTAAGGAAGACCCGATGCAACGCAAGAAAGCCGTCGAACTGCAGCAGGCGTGGGGCAAGAAGCCATGCACCCACCCGACGCTCGTGCGCGAGTACGAGAACGGCGTGCGCACGGCGAACTACTTCTGCGCGCAATGCGGCGCCGCTCTCACCTTCCAGCAGAAGGTGGAGCTACAGAAGTCCCGGTCCTAGTCATACGGCGCCTCACTTCAATTCGGGTGCCGACTACGGCCCAGCATCGACGTGCAACGCGCCCTCGTGCACGAATCGCACTCCGTCCATAAACCGCCCGTCGCTCCCCTGCCCGCTGGCAGAATTCTTCGACCGCGGCACCTTGTGCGCGTGTGGTTCTTTCGTGCGATTGCCCGCTCGGAGCCTGTTCTGACAGGTTGAGAAACGGCGACGTAGCTGTTTCGAATGCGAGCATTGGAGACAATGAAGATTCACAACAAGCACTATCGGATTGAGCCCAACGCTCGCGTCTCCCTCAAGAAGTGGCCGACGCAGGTGAAGTCCGGGTGGGCATCGAAGAGCGAGTGTGAGGCGCAACTCACGGAGAACGTGGCGGCGCTGGGCGAGCAGCAACGGATGCAGTACGCCTCCAATCGCTACGCGGTCCTCCTGATTCTTCAGGGCATGGATGCGGCCGGAAAGGACGGCACCATCCGCCACGTGATGTCGGGGGTCAATCCGCAGGGCTGCGATGTCACGAGCTTTAAGGAGCCAAGCGCCGAAGAACTTGACCACGACTTTCTCTGGCGCACTACGCGCCGGCTCCCAGAGCGCGGTCGCATCGGAATCTTTAATAGGTCGTACTACGAGGAGGTGCTCGTCGTGCGCGTGCACCCAGAGATTCTCCGGAGTCGTCCATTGGCCGACGAGGTGCTGGATGGCAAGCACCTGTGGAAGCACCGGTATCGGTCGATTCTTGATCTCGAGCAGCATCTGCATACCAATGGCACGCGGATCGTGAAGATCTTTCTGCATATGTCCAAGGACGAGCAGCGCAAGCGCTTTCTTGCACGCGTCGACGAACCGGACAAGAACTGGAAGCTCACGCTCGCCGACATCCGCGAACGGACCTTATGGGACCGGT
>JAYUWY010000420.1:0-5586 GCA_043753285.1 Gemmatimonas sp.
GCGCTCCAAGCCTTCGGCGACGCGATCACGTAGACGGCGAATCGAGCCGACGCCGTTTTCAATCTGCGAGAAGTCGCCATAGTGCTCGGTGGGCGGCAATTCGCGCTCGGCGAGGAGATACAACTCGTCAGAACCGTACACCCACACTTCGCCGCGCTCCTTAAGCGCCTTCGCCGACCAACGCTCGGCTGTCTCGAGAATGCGCGAGGCGTTCTCGCGATCCATCGACTTGCCGGTGTAGATATGCGAGAACTGCGTGAGGCCCACGGGCACAAGCGCAACGCTCAGGCAGTTTTCGCCAAAGTTGTACAAGTCGCGCAGTGAGGCTTCGAGCACGTCGCCGTCATTGAGCCCCGGCACCACGACCATCTGGCCGTGGAACTGAATGCCGCCGTCGGTGAGGACCGTGAGCTGCTCAAGAATGTTGGGCACGCGCGGATTGTTGAGCAGCACCTTGCGGGCTTCCCACGGCGTGGCGTGCACCGAGACGTACAGCGGCGACAAGCGATACTCGAGGATGCGCGCGATATCGCGCTCCTTGAGATTCGACAACGTCGCGAAGTTGCCGTACGCGAACGAGAGGCGGTAATCGTCGTCGCGGATGTACAGCGGCTTGCGCAGACCCTTGGGCAAACCTTCGATGAAGCAGAACTCGCAGCGGTTGGCGCAGCGGCGCACGTTGGGCGGCTCGAGCTCGAGGCCCATCGGCTCGCCTTCCCCGCGCTCAATCTCAAACACGACGTGTTCGCCGTCGGTGAGTTTGGCTTCGAGTTCGAAGACGTCGCTGGCGGTCAGGAACTCCCAATCGAGGAAGTCGTCGAGCGCGCGTCCGTCCACAGAAATCAGCTCCGTCCCGGGAGTAATCCCGAGCTCGGCGGCGATGCTTTCTGGCTGGACTTTTGAGACGCGAACCATCAGGACGACTCGGGGCTACTGGGGTGCGGCTACGGCGCCAACTGAGACAAAAAAAGCCGCGCGATGCGGCTCAGAAAATATATGAGGCGAGAAGGCGGAAATCAATGTGATTTCGCCACTTGCGTCGCCTGCTCAGTCCCAGTTTGCGCCCATTTGCTGCCACACCATGGCGAGGTCCATGCGCGGCCCGCGGGCGAGGAAGATTCGCAGATTGCGTTCCTCGGGGACGGCACGCGGATCCCCAAGCGTTGCTACCACTTGGACTTGCTCGAATCCCTGGGCGAGTTGGTCGGCCGCTTCCGGGCCCGCGAGGAGCAGAATAACCGTTCCCTTTCGTCCGTAGAGGCCCCAAGCGTGGAAGTCGCCGCTCAGGCTGACCGGGTACGGATAGCCGTGTCGCGCTGCGTAGCGCGCGAGCGCGCCCGCTTGCCCATAGTTGCCGCCCCAGATGATGACTGCGGCCTGATCCTCGGGCGACAGCGCAGCGTACGCACGCGACATAGCCTCGGCCTGCGCGCGCCAGCCGAGCATGTCGGCGTAGTCTTGCGGGAGATCGAGTTTTTCGCCCCAGTTGGCGGTGGTGCCCATGCCGAGTTTCGCGGAGTATGCGGCCATCGCGTCCGGCGCGAGCGTGGGAATGCCCATGGGGCGCAGCATGACGGCAGATGCGGCCAGCACCAGGGCCAAGCCGGCGCGGGCCGCCACGTACTTCAAACGAGCCACCGCGATGGCGCCCACCGCGATCAACACCGGGTACGCGGGTGCCACGTAGTACTCCTTGCCGCCCTGCCAAAGCACGAGCACCAGCAATCCGACGACGAAGCCCAGCGCGAGGCGCGCGGGACGCCGCAGATCGCGATACGGATCGCTCGCGCGCACGGCCACTGCAACGCCTGCGAGCACGAGGAGAAACGCCCCCGCGAGCATCAGCACTTGGTCACTCAGCGTGGTGCTCAGGCTCGTCGCTTCGAACTGCCCCGCCTTCAGCGCCTCAAGCGAACGCAGAAACGGCCAGTCGTAGCGAATTTGGCCGAGCAACGACGGAAGACCGACGACTGCGGCGATGGCTCCCGCGAGCCACGGCCACTTGGTCTTGAGCTGTTCTCGGAGCGTGGGATGGGCGAGTGCGAGAACAAAGACCACAGCGCCGTACATCAGCACCGCGAACTTGGTGAGCAGTCCGAGTCCAAACGCGGCTCCTATCACGAGCCACCAGCGCGGAGTGCGTTCGGTGGCTGCGAGAATCAGCGCGCCCACAGCGATGGTCGCCCACAGTTGATCAAACACAACCGGATGGAACAGCACGGATGGACGCACGAACACGGGTGCGGCCGCGAGAGCGAGCCACGCGAGTACAATCGCCCATCGACCGCCGCCGAGTCGCCGCACGAGCACGAGCACAGCCAACGTGAGAAATCCGCCAGCAATCGCAGCGGGCACACGCGCGGCCCACACAGAATCGCCGAACACCATCGCGCTCAGCTTGGCAACGAACGGCACGAGTGGCGGAAACTGCATCTGCCACGCGAGGTGATCGCTCATCGCGAAGTACAGCAACTCATCGCGATGATACTCCCACGTGGGATCGAGAAACACGAGCGGCATCGCAACGCGCATCGCGACGAGCGCGGCGACGAGCAACGCGATGCGCTGGGAGCGCGTCACTGCTTCGGCGCGAGCTGTCGCGCGGCGTCCGCCACGCGGCGCGGCGCCCATCCGAGCGCCGTCGCCACGCGCTGCACATCATCGGCCTCAGGCTTGGCGCGCGTCGAGCCATCGGGCAACGTCACTACTTTGAGCGCAACGTCGTGCCCTTCTACCCGCACCACCACGCGCTCGCGCGGCAGCACGCGACGATTCACCGCGTACGTCCGCACGCCGATCGTCGTGGACTCCGTGAGCAACAGCGCTTCGAGGCGCTGCACATCCGCAGGCGCCGCGAGCAATTCGATACGCGTACCAGGACGCCCCTTCTTCATCGTGGACGAGAGCAGCACAACATCGAGAGCTCCAGCCGCGCGCGCAGCATCGGCAACAGCAGCAATCTCTTCGCCTGTGGCGTCATCCAGGTCTGCGGCGATGACCATCACCGTCTCGGTCGCGCTGGCGCTCACCGCCGCGGTCTCGCCGAGCACAATGCGCAACGCGTTCGCGCGATTCGGAAAATCTTTCGTGCCCGCGCCGAATCCGCTCTTGCTCACGGTGTACTCAGCCGGCGGACGGCCTTCGCTCAACACGCGCACGAGAGCCGCGCCTGTGGGCGTCACGAGTTCGCCGGAGCCATCAGGCCCTGGGCTCACCGGCAACCCTTCGAGCAAGCGCAGCGTGGCAGCGGTCGGCACCGCCATGCGACCGTGCTGCGTCTCGACGAAACCATCGCCGAGCGGAATGGTGCCGCAGTACACGTGCGAAACGCCGAGCTGCTCCAATCCCCAAATCGTGCCGACGATGTCGAGAATCGCGTCTACACTGCCCACTTCGTGGAGATGCACGCGCTCCACCGTCGTGCCATGAATCGCCGCCTCGCACTCAGTGATCAGTGTGAAGCAGCGAATCGCTTTCTCTTTGACGGAGTCTGGCGCTGGCGTGGCCTCTACAATCGCCTTCAAGTGCTTGAGGTGGCGTCCGTGCGGCTGCGGCGGAATCGTGAAATCCACTTTCTTGCAGGCAATCTGACCGCGACTCACGTTCGTGATTTGCACGCCGATGTCCGCAATTCCCAGCGTCGTGGGCAGGTCGCGAATGAACTTCTCAGGCAGCCCCACATCGAGCAGGGCACCGAGGCACATATCGCCGGCAATGCCGGACATGGGATCGAGAATGGCAATACGCGTCATAGAGTACGAATCTAAGCATTTATCGAGGTGGACGGGAACGCATCCGCGTCGACACATTTCCAGTGTGCGGTCCAACCCGTCTCTCACTCTCCCGCTCGGCGTCGCGTGACAACTCAGTACGAACAGATTGGCGGCGAGATTGCCGTGCGGCAGCTCGTGGACGACTTCTACGATGCGATGGACAGCGCGCCCGGGGCCAAAGACGTGCGCGCCTTGCACGCCGCGAGCTTGAAATCGTCACGCGACAAGTTGTTCTTGTTCCTTACCGGGTGGTTGGGTGGTCCGCCGCTCTACACGGATCGCTACGGACACCCCATGCTCCGCGCCCGCCATTTGCCATTTGCCATTGCCGAGCGTGAGCGGGATCAGTGGTTGTGGTGCATGGAGCAAGCATTTGCGAAGCACGCGATGCCTGATGACCTGAAGGTGTTCTTGCGCGGCCGCTTCAACCAGTTGGCTGACCATATGCGGAATCGATGATGCGACGACTGCTTGCGCTGGTGATGGGTGCGGTGGCTCTCGGTGCAACGCGCGGAAACGCGCAACGCCTCGAAGGCATCGTGCGCGGACCCAACGGGAATCCGGTGGCTGGCGTGGTGCTCACCGCGCGCGACGCCGCCGGCGCGCCGCTTGGCAACTCGGTCTCGCGCGACGATGGCCGCTACGCGCTGTATCTCGAGCGCGGCGGTGAGGCGCGCATTGCCGCGAAGCGCACCGGTCACGCCCGTGAAGATGTGGGCTCACCCAGCGTGGCCGAGGGCAACATCGCCGCGTTTGACGTGCAGTTGAATACGCGCCGTATCGAGTTGCCCGCATCGTTGCCGCGCGGCGCCGCCACCTGTGATCGCAACGTGCGCAACCGCCGCGTCGCCGACGCTCTCTACGAAGAGGTCGCGACCGCAGTGACGGCGGCGCGATTCCGCATTGGCCGCACAGATGTGATTGGTCGCTGGGCCACGTCGCAGTACCGCATCGCCAAGCGCACGGATGACACGCTGCGTGCCGCGCTTCGTCGTGGTCGCGGCTCATTGCCTACTCCGTTTCCGCCCGTCACCACCGAGCGACTCGAAGACGTCGGTTTCTTCGCCACTGTTGGCGGCGACCGCACCTTTTATGCGCCGGATCTCGAGATTCTCGCGACCGCCTGGTTTGTGGAGACGCACTGCGTCCGCTTGGCGCGCATTACCGAAGACTCGTTGGTGTTGAGCTTTCTGCCCACGCGTCAACGTCGTGGGTTCGTGGACGTCGCTGGTGAGATTGTGATTGACTACCCGTCACTTGAGCTGCGGAACATCACATTCCGCTACGTGGATTTGCCAGAGACCGAGCGCGAGAGTGGCGCGGGTGGACGTCTCGCCTTCACGCGTACTGCAGCGGGCGGTTGGATTCTTTCGGACTGGAGTCAGCGCACGCCGTTCCTGAATTTCTTTGCGGCCGAAGGCAACACAACGCTCATTCGTACGTCAATGACGCGCGTGGACGTTGTCGCGCACTTTCTCATCGGCGGCCGCATACTCGCCGTCGCTGACAGCGGCGGGACGCGCTTTCAGCGTAATCCGCACGGCGTGCGCACGGCAGGCACGCGCTTTGCCCCGCTCTGCCCCGAGCGCACGACGATTCAACCCACAGCGGCGGTCGTCGGTACCTTCGTACGCGATTCCACCGGCGAACCAATGAGCAGCACAGTCATTCGCGCGTCGTGGAGCTTGCCAGTGGTGGTGGACCGCACAGAACTGCAAGAACGCGAAGAAGTCCGCGAAACAACCACCGATGACGCGGGCGCGTGGTCGATCTGCGACATTCCGCTCGACCGCGATGTCGTGGTGCGCTGGGA
>JAYUWY010000421.1:0-2839 GCA_043753285.1 Gemmatimonas sp.
CGATTCGCGCTGCGATTGCTAAGTATCGCGAGGTGGTAGGAAAGGGACTGGGAGACTCAGTCTTTGCCGTGAACAAGTTGCAAACGCGGTTCTATCGGGAAGATATGAGTGCGGTCAATCACGATCCAAACAATCTCATTCGAACGCAGGACCTCGAACCCTGGTACGAAGAGAATTCCAATTTGTACATCTTCTCTGCGGCGAGCTTCGCGACGACGAACGCGCGCATTGGCGCCCGCCCGCAGATGTTCGTCACTCCTCGCAGCGAGTCGCTCGACATTGACGACCAAGAGGGCTGGGATATGGCCGAGGCCGTGAGCGTCGGGCGCGGGAAGCGCTCGTGAAGGTTCTCGTCACTTGCCCACCGATGGTGCGGATGATCGAGGAGTTCCGGCCGCGCTTTGCCGAGCTGGGCATCGACGTGGACGCGCCCGCCGTGGTGCAAACCCTGCCTGAGGCGGAGCTGATCGAGCTGCTGCCAAAGTACGATGGCTGGATCATCGGTGATGACCCCGCGACGCGGGCTGTGTTTGCCGCTGGTATGGCGGGGAAGCTACGCGCGGCAGTGAAGTGGGGCGTAGGAGTCGACAACGTCGATTTCGTAGCGGCGCGCGATTTGGGACTGCCAATCATCAATACGCCCGGAGCATTTGGCGGCGAGGTGGCTGATGTGGCTGTTGCCTACGTGACGATGCTTGCGCGCGAGTTAGGCGTGATTGACCGTGGCGTTCGTGCGGGTGGTTGGCCAAAGCCGGCGGGCATCTCACTCGCTGGGAAGACTGCTGGCTTAGTCGGCTATGGCGACATTGGTCGCAACATCGGCCGGCGACTGGCGGCAGCAGACATGAAGCTCATCGCTTACGATCCTGCGCTCACGACCGCGCCCGAAGGCGCCGAAGTGGCACAGTGGCCGGCGCGGGTTGAGGAGGCTGACTTCCTCGTCTTTTCTTGTGCGTTGACCCCGAAGAATCGGCATATGTTGAATGCGAGCGTGTTCGCCCGAGCCAAGACGGATGTGCGCGTTGTCAATGTTGCGCGAGGGCCGTTGATTGATGAGGCTGCGCTTGTGGCTGCACTTCAGAGTGGTCAAGTGCACAGCGCCGCGCTTGATGTCTTTGAGGTGGAGCCGATTACTTCGGACTCGCCGTTAAGAGGGATGGAGCGCTGCGTGTTCGGAAGCCACAATGGGTCTAACACCGTTGATGCCGTGCGCCGCACCTCGGTGCGAGCGATTGGTTTGCTTGCGGGGTTCTTGGGAATCGCGGAGGCCGGGGTATGAAACACACTGCGCTCATTACCGGAGCGAGTGGAGGAATTGGGCTCGCAATGTGCTCAGTATTTGCCGAGGCGGGCTACCGCGTGATCGGAATGGATGTTGTGCCTAGGACGCAGCAGGAGCAGGTGCCAGACGTTGAATACATCTCTCAGGATATCCGTGTCTTTGCACACGAGTCGTCTGACCGCGATGCCGCCATCGCTTCATTGGTGAAACTGGTTGGGAGTGATGGCCTCCGAGTGCTAGTGAACAATGCGGCGACACAGCGTCTCGGAGATACCGAGCGCATATCCATTGCTGACTTAGATGCGACTTTGGAGACGAATGTTGTCGCGCCTTTGATGCTCGTGCAGGCCCTCTTACCGGCGTTGGAACTGGCTAAGGGGTCAGTGGTGAACATCGGCAGCGTGCACGCGACGGCGACGAAGCCTGGCTTCGTTGCGTACGCGACGAGTAAGGCGGCGCTGGCGGGGATGACGCGGGCGCTGGCGGTAGATCTTGGTGGGCGTGTGCGAGTGAACTGCATCAGCCCCGGTGCGATTGCTACGCCAATGCTCGAGGCCGGTTTTGTGGGAAGGCCGGAGGCGAGAGCTCAGCTGGACGCGTCGCATCCAATTGGACGGGTAGGAACCGCAGTAGAGGTGGCGGAGGCCGCGTTGTTTCTCGCCTCGAGCGCTGCTAGCAACGTGACCGGCGTGGATCTGAGGGTGGATGGTGGCGTAGCGGCTCGACTGAACGATCCGGCGTGAGTTCTTACTCTCGCGGCTCCATAGAGCGCCGCGAACTTAACAAACAGGTTTGAGGTCAGTATGAGCGTGGTAATCGTCACAGGTTCGGCAGGGCTGATTGGGTCAGAAGCCTCCGCATACTTCGCTGCCAAGGGTATGGATGTGGTTGGCATCGACAATGATATGCGCCAGTACTTTTTCGGCGCGGAGGCATCCACACAGTGGAATCAGACTCGTCTGGAGAAAACCCTAGGCTCGCGCTACCGGCACGCGCCGGTCGACATCAGGGATGCAGCGGCAATCGAGAGGCTCTTTGCTGAGTACGGATCCGCAATCGCGCTCGTGATTCATTCCGCGGCCCAACCGTCGCACGATTGGGCTGCGAAGGAACCGCTGACAGATTTTGGCGTGAACGCTCTCGGTACGCTCCACGTCCTAGAGGCCGCGCGCAAACACTGCCCGGATGCGCCCTTCATCTTCACGTCCACGAATAAAGTGTACGGCGACCGACCGAACACGCTGCCGCTCGAGGAACTGGCTGATCGCTGGGAGATCTCGCGCGCACACGAGTTCTTCGCCGAGGGAATTCCTGAGACGATGAGCATCGACGATTCGACGCACAGCATTTTTGGGGCGTCCAAAGTTTCTGCGGACGTAATGGTGCAGGAGTACGGCCGCTACTTCGGCATGAAGACTGCTTGCTTCCGCGGCGGCTGCTTGACGGGGCCGAATCACTCAGGCGCGCAGTTGCACGGATTCCTCGCGTATCTAATGAAGTGTGCTGCTACTGATCGCCCATACACCGTGTTCGGCTACAAGGGGAAGCAGGTTCGCG
>JAYUWY010000422.1:0-5575 GCA_043753285.1 Gemmatimonas sp.
GCGCCGTCGCCGATGATGCAACAGACGGGCGTAGCAGGTCGCGCCACGGCGGCTCCGATGGCCTGCGCCGTCCCCGCACCCAACATTCCGAATTTGAACGTTGAGAGCAGGCGGTTCGGCACAAGTGCGCTGTGATAGAACATCGTCCAGATCGCGGCGTTCCCGCCGTCGGCGACGAGCACGGTATCTTCGGGAAAGTGCGCGCGGCAGGTGCTGGCGATGTGTGCGGGGTGCATCGGCACCTCGTCGTCACGGAGCGCCTTGTCCCACCCGGCGCGGTCCTCCGTTATGCGCCTTCCGTACGCGGCCACGCGCGCATCTCGCTCGGCAAGGCGTTGCGGCGCCGCTGGTGACATCTCCAACTCCTGCGCGAGGAGCGCGAGAAATTGTTTCGCGTCCGCGACGATGCCGAGTTCCACGGACTTGTTCAGTCCGATGATGTCACCATCCACGTCCACTTGGATGGTCCGTTGGCGTGCCGGATCGCGCCAGTACGGCGCGCGTCCCCACCAGTCGGTCTCGCCGACGCGCGAGCCGAGGATCAGCACCGCATCCGCATCGTTCCGAACGCGATGCGTTAGCTCGACGTGCGGCATCGGAATGGCAAGCGGTGAACGTTCGGACAGCACTCCGCGCGCGGCCCAACTCGTCGTGACAGGCGCATGCAGCAGTTCGGCAACGTGCTTCAGCTCCTCGAACGCGCCGGCGTGGATGATGCCGCTGCCCGCGTGGATGATTGGAGCGTCCGCCTCTTGCAACAGGCGGGCCGCGGTGCGCACATCCTCGGCGCGCGGCTCGAGCGCGTGGACGCGACGATACTGCGAGGGCAAGAGGATGGGCACCGCGTCCTGCGCGCCGTTCATGATTGTCTCGGGCACGTCGAGATGCACGACGCCCGGCCGTCCTTCGAAACTGCAGCGCAGCGCCTTGCGTGCCAATTCGGGAAGGCGCGCTGGTGCTGAGACCGCGGCACTCCACTTCGCGATTCGGCCAATCACGCCGGATTGGTCGAAGCACTGATAGGCACCGCCGCGATCCGGATACATAATGGCGGGGCGGCGAGCGCTCGTGATGGCCAACACGCGATTGCCCTCGGCCTGCTCCACGACAAGGCCCGGCAAGAGATTCGCGACGCCCGGACCGTTACTCGCCATGCAGACGCCTAGGCGTCCCGTGAGCCTAGCGTAGGCCCCGGCCATGTGGGCGGCAGATGATTCGTGCCGCGGTGTGACGATGTCGATGCCCAGCCGGTGCAGCGCGGCGTAGAATCCGAAGTATGTCCCGTCGATGATGCCGAAGACCTTTTCGACGCCCTCGGCTAGCAGCATGCGAGCGAGAATTTCGCCACCGGTGATTCCCGACATTTATGCGCTCCGCGAAGGTGGCCGGAACGTGGTAGCCTCATCGGCGAGCAAGTAGTTGAGCACATCTGTCGCGCCGTACGAGGTACGATCTCGCAGGAGCGGGGACAAATCGGCGAGACAAGCGCCGCTCGTTACCAACGGCGCCTCGATTGTCCCGTCACGTTGGGTCTGGGCGAATCCCGCAGCGGCGGCGAGCCCGTTGCACAGACATCGGCGCCCGACTGTCTCGTCCTCGTCGCCACCGGCGGCGACGAACTCGTTGACCGGTGCCGCGGGACAGCGATAGACAATCCGTCCGTCGTCCCGTCGGGCGGCGGTGCGGAGATACCCGAGGTCGCAGTGACGTTCGCGCTCAGCCGATTGCTGTTCGAGTAACGGTGCCTCTACCATCTTGAAGGGAAATCCCGTGGGCGAGGCGCGTGGATCGGTGAAGATTCCCACGTCACCGTTCGCCACGCTGGCAAGCACTGCGCGCTTGATGTGGGGCGCGAATCCCGACTCGTCACTATAGGCAAAGGCCGTCCCCACTTGGATGCCCGCCGCGCCTACCGCGCGCGCCGTGCGCAACCCCTCGGGCGATCCCACCCCCCCTGCCAGCCAGAAGGGTACACCGAGTGCGCGCATCGCAGCGAAGTCGGCGTTATCCCGCGAGCCGTAGATGGGCTCGCCACGCGCATTCAACTGGAGCGCACCCCGTGGCGGAGCATTGTGCCCTCCAGCGGTGGCGCCTTCCACTACGAATCCGTCTACTTGGCCAGTTGCTTTGCGCGCGAGGGTGGTGGCGAGCGCGTGGGCCGCGACAATCGCAAAGAAACGAGGCCGTGGAAGTGGCAGCCGTTTCCCTGCGTGGACAGCGGGGTCAAAGCTGAGCGCGAGGGGTTCGGTTGCGGGTTGGCCCTCAACCTCAAACCGCAGGTGGGCCGCCTCGCCTTGGGCGAGCTTGTCCAGTGCACCGGGAATCTCGCGCGGAATGCCGGCGCCCATGAGAACGACGTCCACGTGCGCCAGCATCGCGCCGTAGAGTGACGCGAGGTTCGGCATCTGGACCTTGGTAAGCAGGTTAATGCCGACCAAACCATCGTGGCTCTCCTTGGCGAGGAATACCTCGACGAAGTTCGCCGCAATCGTCACCTGCTCTCGAAGCGCGCTAACCGTCTGCTTGTACATCGGCAATAAGCGATACGGCTCACCCTGCGCCCGGCCTTCGGGATTGAAGTAGCGTCGGAGGATATCGGCGGCGACCCCCGGGAAGGGGAAGTGCTCGAGAGCGCGTCGCACGGCGCCTCCGATGTCGCCGTCTTGCAGCCGCCGGACGAGAATCGTGTCCAGTCCAGTGCCAGAGATAACGCCAAGTTGCCCCGCGGACGAGACGACGCGGGCGAGTCTCCAGTTCGAGATCGCGATGCCCATCCCACCTTGGATGATGCACGGGAGCGCAGCAGCGGACATCAGCGATTCCTGAAAGTGAGGGATGCGAATGGCGAAGAACAGTTCAGGATACGCACCTATCTCTATGGCGGCTGTCGGGGGAAGCTCCTGCAGCGCGCAAAGGATTCCCCGAGTGTCTGTATCTCGGGGGTCCGAACCGAAACATCGAGTGCGTGCGTGCAAAAGGGGCGCAGACCAATCGGTCCGCGCCCCTTCTCATGTCTCACGTCTCCAGTCTCACATCTCAGAGTTGCCCCTCTAGGTTTCGAACCTAGAACCTTCTGATCCAGAATCAGACGCTCTGCCAGTTGAGCTAAGGGGCATCACTTCGCAGTCTGCCGCGAGAGTCGAAAAGTAAGCAGTCCCCTGCCCTGAGGGCAACCCCTCGCAGAATCACGCAAGTCGCTGTCCAGACACGACTTGCGAGCGACCTACCCCTTCTTGACCTCTTTCGCCCACGAGTCGCGCAGTCCGACAATCCGGTTGAACACCAACTTGCCCGGAGTGCTGTCCTCGGGCTCGCTATAAAAATACCCCGCGCGTTCAAACTGATACCGCGAGCCAATCGGATCATTGGCAATCGTCGGCTCAATCTTCGCGTCCTTAATCACCACCAACGAATCCGGATTAATCACGCTCAAGAAATCCTGACCATCGGGCACATCATCGGGATCGGGCTGCGTGAATAAGCGATCATACAAGCGCACTTCAACATTCAGTGCGTTGGGTGCCGACACCCAGTGAATGGTGCCCTTCACCTTCTTGTCGCTATTCGCGCCACCGCTCTTCGTCTCGGCGTCGTACGTGCAACGCAACTCAATCACATTGCCCGCCGCGTCCTTGATGACTTCTTCGCACTTGATGATGTAGCCAAAGCGCAGACGCACTTCGCTACCTGGCGAGAGCCGGAAGAACTTCTTCGCCGGCTCTTCCATGAAGTCGTCACGATCGATGAACAGCTCGCGCGTAAACGGAATCATGCGCGAGCCCGTCTTCGGCACATCGTGCGGATAGTTCTGCGCCTCGAGCATCTCGCCCGGGCCTTCGGGATAGTTCGCGAGGACCACCTTCAATGGCTTCAACACGCAGAGCACGCGCGGCACTTCGGTGTTGAGGTCGTTGCGCACCGCGTGCTCAAAGATCGCGATCTCCACGCGCGCGTCCTTACGCGCCACGCCAATTGTTTCGGCGAACGTACGAATCGCTTCCGCCCGCACACCACGACGACGCATGCCCGCAATCGTCGGCATGCGAGGATCGTCCCAACCATTCACGTGCTTGTCATTCACGAGGCGCAGCAGCTTGCGCTTGCTGAGGATCGTGTAGTCGAGCTCAAGACGCGCAAACTCGATCTGCGTCGGCGGATTCGTGAAGCCGGCCTCGGCCACGAGCCAATCGTAGATGTCGCGATTGTCCTTGAACTCCAACGTGCACAGCGAACGCGTGATGCCTTCGATGGCGTCGCTCAGGCCGTGCGCAAAGTCGTAAAACGGAAAGATGTTCCACGTCGTGCCGCGACGATAATGATGCGCGCCACGACGAATGCGCAGCAACAGCGGATCGCGCATGATCATGTTGTGGTGCGCCATATCGATCTTGGCGCGCAACACACGTGTGCCGTCCGCGAACTCACCGGCCTTCATCCGGCGCAGCAAGTCGAGATTCTCGTCCGCGCTCCGCGAGCGAAATGGCGACGCCGTACCTGCCGACGTGACCGTGCCACGATTCGTGCGGATCTCTTCTTCTGACTGATCATCCACATACGCCTTGCCCTTCATCACCAACTTCTCGGCGATGTCATAGAGCTGCTCGAAGTAATCCGAGGCGTAGAGTTCGTTGTCCCACTGGAATCCCAACCACTGCACGTCGCGCTTGATGGACTCCACGTACTTCACGTCTTCCGTGAGGGGATTCGTGTCGTCAAAGCGCAGATTGCACGTGCCGCCGTATTCCTTGGCGATGCCAAAGTTGAGGCAGATAGACTTGGCGTGTCCCATGTGCAGGAAGCCATTGGGCTCCGGCGGGAATCGCGTGGCCGGCGCGCGGCCGAAGCGGCCGGTGGCGACGTCGGAGGCGACGAGCTCACGGATGAAGTCGAGGGAGCGTGCTGTGGGTTCGGACATAATAAGACGTGAGACTGGAGACTTGAGACTTGAGATAAAACTAACAGCCCGGCAGGTCTCTCACGTCTCAAGTCTCACGTCTCAAGTCTAGATTTCATGCCATGAGCACAGACCTCAAATACCCCATCGGCCCCTGGCTCCCTCCCGCCACTCCGCTCTCGCCCGCCGCCCGCGAGCCCCTCATCGCCGACATCGCAGCGCTCCCTGCGCAGATGCGTGCCGCAGTAACGGGACTCAGCGACGCACAGCTCGACTCGCCGTATCGCCCAGGCGGTTGGTCGCTGCGTCAAGTGGTGCATCACGTGGCGGACTCACACGCCAACGGTTACGTGCGCCAGAAGCTCGCGCTCACGGAGCAGAATCCAACGATCAAACCGTACGACGAAGAGCGATGGGCGGCGTTGCCCGACTCGTCACTGCCGGTGGAAGTGTCGCTGCGCATGTTGGAGTCCATCCAAGAGCGGTGGTCGAAGCTGCTGCGCGCGTTACCCGCGGATCGCTTCACGTCGCCATATCAACATCCGCAGTCGGGGCCGCAGACGTTGGATAGCTCGCTCCACAACTACAGCTGGCACGGCAAGCATCACGCCGCGCACATCACCGAGAAGCGGAAGCGCGAAGGCTGGTAGTAGCCGTTCCCTTCCGTCCTAAGTCTTCCGT
>JAYUWY010000423.1:0-2838 GCA_043753285.1 Gemmatimonas sp.
ACGGGTCACCTCGTCTTCGGGACGCTGCACACGACGACGGCCGCCGGCACGGTCGATCGCATCATCGACCAGTTCCCGGCCGACCGGCAGGAGCAGGTCCGCACGATGCTCTCGGAGTCACTCAAAGGCGTCGTCTCTCAGGTGCTCTGCAAGAAGATTGGCGGCGGCCGAGTAGCGGCGCGCGAGATTCTGCTGGTCACGCCGGCCATCTCCAATCTCATTCGTGAGGGCAAGACATTCCAGGTGCCGTCCATCATGCAGACGTCCAAGCGCATTGGCATGATCACGATGAATGACACGCTGATGGACCTGGTGGAGAAGAAGCTCGTGGAGCCGAAGGAGGCCTACATGAAGTCGGTGGATAAGGGCTCCTTTATTAACTCACTGAAGGCCAAGGGCATCGACGTGAGCTTCACCGAGGGCGACGAGCTGGGCGCGCCGAAGCCGGCGGCGGGTGGGGCGGCGCCGGCCAAGCCGGCCGTAAGGAAGTAGCGAGGAGCGAATAGCGAGGGGAAAGAGCGAAAATTCAGGGCACGAGGGACAGGACGTGAGGCCACGAAGTTGAGGATTCGAGGCCTCCCGGCCTCCCCCTCAATATTCGTTTCTCGATACTTCCCCTCGCTCTTCGCTCCTCTGTTATCTTTACGGGCTATGGAAATCCGTAATATTGCAATCATCGCGCACGTGGACCACGGGAAGACGACCCTCGTGGACCAGATGCTCCGGCAAGCCGGAGCTTTTCGCGCTAATCAGGTCGTCGCCGAACGCGTGATGGATTCCAACCCGCTCGAAAAAGAGCGCGGCATCACGATTCTCGCCAAGAACACGTCAGTGCATTGGCGCGAGACCAAGCTCAACATCGTTGACACACCAGGACACGCTGACTTCGGTGGAGAAGTCGAGCGCATTTTGCGCATGGTGGACGGTGTGTTGCTCGTCGTGGACGCGTTCGATGGCCCGATGCCGCAGACGCGCTTCGTGCTGCGCAAGGCGCTCGCGCTCGGCCGCACCGTCATCATCTGCATCAACAAGATCGACCGCCCCGGCGCCGATCCGATGCGCGTGCACGAAGAAGTGCTCGATCTCCTGATTGAACTCGAAGCCAACGAGGCGCAGCTCGACGCGCCCGTGGTGTATGCCTCGGGCCGCGAAGGCACGTCCACGATGTCGATGGACGACCCGGCGGTGAACCTGACGCCGCTGTTTGAATGCATTGTCCGACACGTGCCGCCGCCGCCGGCGGAAGTGGACGCGCCGTTCCAGATGCTCGTCTCGACGATTGATTACTCCAACTACCTCGGCCGTCTGGCCATTGGTCGTATTGACCGCGGAACCGTGCACGTGGGTGATACCATCGCGCTGCTGCCCGTGGATCACGCGGCCAAGGGTGCCGTCGGCCGAGTCACGAAGCTGTTTGGCTTCGAAGGCCTCGAGCGCGTGGAGATTCAGGAAGCACGTGCGGGCGAGATCGTCTCTCTTGCCGGCTTCGAGCACGTGGAAATCGGCTTGACGCTCACCGACCCAGAGCATCAGGAGCGGTTGGAAGGCATCGCCGTGGAAGAGCCGACCATCTCGGTGGACTTCCTCGTCAACAACTCGCCGTTCGCAGGACAGGACGGCAAGTTCGTGACGTCGCGGCAGATCAAGGAACGTTTGGAGAAGGAACTCGAGCGCAATGTGGCGCTGCGCGTAGAAGAGACCGACTCGACCGATACGTGGACCGTCTCAGGTCGCGGTGAATTGCATCTGTCCATCTTGATGGAGACGATGCGTCGCGAAGGGTTTGAGTTCCAGGTGTCGCGTCCGCGCGTCATCACGCACTTCGGCCCCAACGGCGAGCGTCAGGAGCCGTACGAAGAGCTCGCGATCGACGTGCCCGAAGAGCACATGGGCATCGTCATCGAGAAGCTTGGACCGCGTAAGGCGCAGATGATTGAGATGAAGAACCCGGGACAGGGTCTCGTGCGTTTGGTGTACAAGATTCCGGCGCGCGGCCTGTTTGGTTATCGCTCGGAGTTCCTCACCGACACGCGCGGCACTGGCTTGATGCATCACCGGTTCTTGGAATACGGGCCGTGGTCGGGCGGGCTACAGGGTCGTCTGCGCGGCGTGCTGGTCTCGATGGAAATGGGCACCATCATCGCGTTCGCGCTCGGCAACCTTCAGGAGCGCTCCACGCTCTTTGTGAAGCCTGGCGATGAAGTGTATGAAGGCATGGTGATTGGTGAGAACTCGCGGCCGGGCGATATGGACGTCAACCCGACCAAGGAAAAGAAGCTCTCCAACATGCGGTCGAAGGGCACGGATGACGCGATTAACTTGGAGCCGCCGCGTCAGTTGACCTTGGAAAGCGCGCTCGAGTATATCGAAGACGATGAACTGATTGAAGTCACACCGCACAACATCCGATTGCGGAAGCGGCTGCTCAAGGAAAGCGAACGCAAGCGCATCAACCGCAATGCCAAGCGCGAACGAGAAGAAGCATAAACCTCCGTTACACGTGCAGGATCACCCTCAGGGAGAACCAGATCGATGGCCGGCAGTGTGGCGGCGCCTTGGCGCCGCGTGACAGACGACGAAAATGACTACGAGACCTTTGGCGCCGAACTCGAGGAAGCCGACGAGTTTGATGACGACGAAGACCTTGAGGAAGACGATGACCTCGACGACGATGATTTGGATGACGACGACGAGGACGAGGATGATCTGGACGACGAAGACGACGACCTGACCGACCTAGATGACGAGTTCGATGGGGCGGACGAGGACGAGAAGCCACACCCCGGTCGGATTGAAGAGTAGGATTTGAGGTTGACCCTCAGGGCGTGTTCCGCTTTA
>JAYUWY010000424.1:0-2836 GCA_043753285.1 Gemmatimonas sp.
CCACGAAGCGCCCAGCGGACTGCATCCGTCCTCCGTCATCCGTCCAAGTTCCCAGATCGCCAATCTCGTCATTGCCCACCACAACTTTCTTGGCTTTCCGATCATCCTGCGACGCCTTGCGCTGCACTCCAAGCGCGCGCTCAAAGCCCTCGGTATCAACCGAGTAGCCGCGCTCCTGCGCCATCAACTCCGTGAGGTCCACCGGGAAGCCGAACGTGTCGTAGAGCTTGAAGACTTCTTCACCGCTCACAACGCCCTTGCCCCCCATCGGCGCGAGCTGCTCAAAACGATCGAGTCCGCCTTCGATGGTCGCAAGGAAGCGCTCTTCCTCTGCGCGCGTGGTGTCGAGAATATGCTTCTCGCGTGAGCCGAGTTCTGGGAACTGCTCGCGCATCATCGTGATCACCGTCTGCACGACGTGCACGAGCGTGGGCTCACGACGGCCGAGCAACCACGCGTGGCGCACTGCGCGGCGCAGGATGCGACGCAATACATAGCCGCGGCCTTCATTGCTCGGGAACACACCATCCGCAAGCAAGAACGCCACGGCGCGCGCGTGATCAGCGAGCACGCGATACGACGCCGAATCCGGATTGTGGTATGCGTACTTCTTGCCGGTGATCTCTTCGACGCGTGCTAGCAGCGGCGTGAACGCATCTGTGTGGTAGTTATTCGAGACGCCCTGCAGCACTGCGGCAATACGCTCCAGACCCGCGCCCGTATCAACGCTCGGCTTGGGGAGTGGTACGAGCGTTCCGTCTGGCTGACGATCGAACTGCATGAACACAAGATTCCAAATCTCAAGAAAGCGTCCTGCCTCGGCGCCTTCAACGAAAGCGTCGAGTGAGAAGTCTTTGATCTTGCGATCGGTCCACTCGCCGCTCGCGCCCTTCGGGAACTCGAAGTCCTTCGCCATGTGCGCGAGGTCCACGTAGATCTCGGTGCACGGGCCGCAGGGGCCGGTATCTGCCATCTGCCAGAAGTTGTCCTTCTCGCCGAGTCCGTACACGCGGTTGGCGGCAATGCCGGTTTCTTTCACCCAGAGTTGGCGCGCTTCGTCGTCGTCCTTGTACACGGTGACGCGAATGTGCTCCACGGGAATCTTCAATTCTTTGGTGACAAACTCCCAAGCGAAACGAATAGCATCGCGCTTGAAGTAGTCGCCGAAGGAAAAATTCCCCAGCATCTCGAAGAACGTGTGGTGTCGCGCTGTGTGGCCGACCTGCTCGAGGTCGTTGTGCTTACCGCCGGCGCGCACGCACTTCTGCGAGGTGGTCGCGCGACGATTGCCGTCGGGCGGTGCCTCCTGGCCCAAAAACACTTTTTTGAATTGCACCATCCCCGCGTTGGTGAACAGCAGGGTGGGATCATCCCCGGGAACGAGGGTTGAGCTTGGGCGAACGGCGTGAGACTGCCGAGCGAAATAGTCGAGGAACTGGCGACGGATATCGGAAGCGCGCATATAGCCATGAAGTTAGCGGAGCCTCGCATAGGACGACAGCGAGGCGACCCACTTAGCGCGCAGCGACTACCACGCCCACCGCTCCGGGCTCGATCTGAAAAGTGGTTCCATCCACGAGAGCCGCAGGAATCACAGTGACGCGGGCTGTAGCGAGGGACACGCTACCGAAGGTCCCCTCAAGCCGTCCCTGTCCGCGCAGGAGAAACACGAGGACACATCCCGAGCGTCCGTCCTTCCCGCGCGCGGCGACATCTGCAACTGCGCTACGTCCTGGGGGCAACCCTCGGAGCACGTACGCGGCGGTTTCGCCAAGCACTGAACCGGGAGCGCCCTGCCCGCGCACGATAGACGGCCGCGCTGCGAGATCTGCCGCCGCCATCGCCTGCTCGATGTGCAGCTCACGCGCCGGCCCAGGGTATTCCTTGGCCCAGTCGTACAGACGATACGTCGTGTCTGAAGCAGTCTGCACTTCGAATGCAGTGATGCCGCCACCCAGTGCGTGGATGATGCCCGTGGGTAGCGTGATAGCATCGCCCGCGGCGACTGAGCACGACGTGAGCAGGTCGATGATCTCGCCTGACGTTGCGGCGGCAGCGAGATCGAGAGTGCGTGACGGCGTCGCAATGCCCGCCCAAATACGCGCGCCGGCGTCTGTGCGCAGGACCCACCAGCTCTCCGACTTCTCCTTCGCGCCCGGATGGCTGGCTGCGTAGCGAGGTGACGGATGCACCTGAACTGACAGCGGTCGAGCCGCGTCGAGAAGCTTGAGCAGGAGCGGAAAACGCGCCGAGGGTCGTCCGAGAAGCTCGCGAGGATAGCGGCGTACGACATCATGCAGCGTGAGACCCTTACCCCAACCTTCCGCAATCTCAGAAACAACCGCGCCGCCCCCAGCGCCACCGACCGAGGTCTCTTCTAGGTCGGCGCAGAGCCACGCCTCTCCGATCCGACTTTGATCGGTTGCCACGCCAAGAATGGAAGGCAGATGGGAGCCGCCCCAGGGCTTCGAGAGTAGAGCGGGCGTGAGAGCGAAGGGGGCAATCGTGTCTATGGAGAGCGTCGGCATTCAGCGAATCTAGTCGGAAGGGGTCGCAACTTCGACTCGCGAATCACCACGGAAACGCCACCGCTACACCTGAACTTCAATCTCCCCCATCATCTGCTCCGCGCACTGCTCACACATCCCGTGCGTAATCATCCGCGCCTCCGGGAACTCCATCAGCCGTAGCCGTGGCACCGCGTGCTCGAGTTCCATCCACTCGCCGTGCGCATCCACGCGATTGCACCAGCCACACACGCGCAGTAACTCTTCCGCCGCCACTGCTCCATCGCCCTGAGATGTCCACGAAATCTCCCGCGGCGTCTGCGAAAGCT
>JAYUWY010000425.1:0-2836 GCA_043753285.1 Gemmatimonas sp.
TGGCGCGATGCAACGTCCCGCCAGCTGATTGCACTCGTCGCGGTGGGCGGTCGCTTCTACGACTACCAAGACACCACCATCTTCAACATCGCACGCGAGACGCGGCCGGTGGCACGTGCAATTATTGCCGGCGAGTCGCGCCAACAGTGGGGCACGCTCGACGCGGCGCTGCGGTACACGCAGTACTTGCACAACTCCGCGACGTACAACCTGAGCTTCAATGGGCGCGCGCAGTTCCGTATTTCGCGCGGACTCGCGCTTGAGCTGCGCGGCGACGCTGCGAAGGTGAACGATCAGCTCTATCTGCGTCGCGGCGGAGCCAGCGACGAAGAAGTGCTACTGCGCCAACGCGCGCTCGCCACCAACTACCGGCTCGGCGGATCTATCGGACTCACCTTCACGTTTGGGTCGATCTATAACTCCATCGTGAATCCGCGTCTCGACGAGCTGGGCACCTAACTCAGCTGCTGACCGCCATCGCAAACGTGATGGCGTTGCCGCCGGGTTCGCGCACGCCAATCTCGTCCATGCCGTAAAACGTTTTGCGGCGCGGAAACACAATCGGCGCGCCTTCAACCGCTTCAATCGTCGCATCGAGGTCCATCACCTCGAGAAACAAGTACGTGCCGCCGCCCGGTGCATCAGCAAGCGCCGGTAGATCATCCGCCAAGCTCACGCGCGTCTGGTACATAATCTCGAGTCCGCTCTTCTCGAGAATCGCGAAGCCGAGTCGCCCGTTGTGTTGTACGTCGGCCGTCACGTCGAACCCCAGCGCATTCCAAAACGGAATGCAGGGCTCGATCTCTTCGACGAGCAACACCGGCGTGATGCGCTTCAACCAGTTTGCCATGGTTAGTTCCCCGTCCGCGAGGCGGCGTGCTTGGCGCGAATACGCTCGAGTCCCGCAGTGATTTCTGCAGCAGACACCCAGCGTCCGCGCACCATCACACCGCTGCGACGTGTGAGATTCTCGAGATCCGCGATTGGGTCGGCTTCGAGCAGCACGAGATCGGCCCACTGCCCAACGGCCACGGTACCAAACGTCCCGTCTTGCTTGAGACTCTCGCGCACATAGCGGCTCACGTTGCGCGTGCCGCTCTCGAGAATCTGCTGCGTCGTGAGTCCCGCGCCGCGCGCCACCTGCAGTTCGCGATGCAGCGCATAGCCTGGCACGTTGAACATCTGTGGTGAGTCGGTGCCCATCAGCAACGGCGCGCCAGCATCAGCCAGGGCCTTCAGCATTTGGCGACGCAGTTCTAAGTAGCGCGTACGTCGCACGGGTGTCATGCGCTGATTTTCATCTGCCAGAGCTCGTGCGCGCTTCTGATTCATCCACGCCGTCACTTGCTGCTGCGAAACGTACGCCATCTCTGGCAGCGCGCCCAATGCTTCGGGCGTGCGGTCATTGTAGAAGTTCTCCCACAGATACATCGTCGGCACATTCCACACATTCAACTCGCGCGCCATGCGTGCGAGTGCGGCGAACTTCGTCGGATCCACCGCATCGATGATGTCGCCGAGTTGGTTGCCTGGTCCGTACACGCTCGAGTCACGCACGGCCGCTTCGAGATAGCCATCCACGTGATCAATCGTCGCGATGCCCGTGCGCATGGCGTGCACGATGCCCACGCCCATCGGAATGTGGCCACCAAACGTGAGTTCCTGTGCGCGCATCTCAGTCACGGCCGCGTCCCACGTTTCGCGACTCACGCCGGGATGAATCTTCACGAGGTCATAGCCCACGAGCTTGGACTCGCGCACAAGCGCTACAGCAGCTGCGGGAGTCGGTGCAGAATTTCCATTCAATGACGGCGCGGCAGAGAAGAAGCGCGGTCCGAGCACTTCGCCGGCCGCCAACTGCCGCTTGAGTTCAATTTGATACGGGGCGCCGAGCATTCCGCGAATCGTCGTGATGCCGTTGGCGACGTACAAGAACATGATGTCCGCCAACTGCTCGGCCGTGGGATTTCCTGGCGGTACGTGCGCGTGCATTTCCGCGAGTCCTGGCATCAAGAACTTGCCGCGTCCATCAATGCGCGTCGCACCCGCGGGCACTGGAGTGCTCGCCGTCGGGCCCATTGCGGTCACGCGTCCGCCGGAGATCACGACCGTCTGATCGGTCAGTCGTCGGTCGCCGTCCATCGTCAGCACGGTGACGTTCGTGAACGCGGTACCCTGTGCGTCCGCACCGAGCGGGGCGATCGCGAGAATGAGGGCCGCAAGGCTGCGGCGCACGAGTTGGGTCATCTGCACTGGAGTTCTCCCTCAACGGTTCGACGTTAACTTACGCGATGATGGAATCCGCCGTTCATCCCGCTCCCCGCCGTGGAATCCTCGGGCTCACTTGGCGCCAGTTGGTGGCGCTCATCGCCCTGGGGAATGCTTTCGTCGCCACCTATCTCCATCTATGGAAGATTGGAAAGGCCGGCGCGCTCTCCTGTGGCGGAGGCGGAGGATGTGCGCTCGTGCAGTACAGCCCGTGGAGCTACTTCTTTGGCGTCGATGTCGCACTCATTGGCGCGGTCGGCTACACCGCGCTCTTTCTAGTCTCGGCGGTGGGTTCGTCACAGCGACTCGAGGACGCGCGCGGCATTGCGCTCACGCAATTGACACTCGTGTACGCCGCCGTGCTTTTCACGATGCGGCTTAAGTGGGCCGAGTTTTATAAGCTCCGTAGTTTTTGCCCCTGGTGTGCGATCTCGGCGGTGTCCATTCTCGTGCTCGCCGTGATTGTGACGCTCGAGTGGCGCCGCGTGCGGGCGCTCGACCCGGGGACCCTTTCGACATCCGCCTGAATACAAAACGGGGGTCAGCGCCTAGCTGACCCCCGTTTCGC
>JAYUWY010000426.1:0-5562 GCA_043753285.1 Gemmatimonas sp.
GTCGTGCTGCGATTACTGCGCGACGCTGGCGCGCGAGGTCTCGCGGGCATGCTCGCGCCGCATCGAGATCCGGTGGCGCGTCCGTTGCTCGCGGTGACTCGCGAGGATCTCGCGGCGTACGCCGAGACTCGAGCGGTGGAGTTCGTGCACGATCCGTCCAACGATTCGATGGCATTTGCGCGCAATCGTGCGCGGCACGAATTGTTGCCCGCGCTCGAGCGCGCCTCGCCAGGATTCGCGGCGTGGTGCTGGGACATCGGTGCGCGCGCGGCCGCGGTGCGCCGCGAGTTGGGCGCGTGGGTGGACGCGGAACTCGATCCCGTACTTCCTGGTTACGACAGCGTGGCGGTGCGCGCCGCACCACTCGCCGCACTCTCGCGGGACGAGGCTGCCGTGGTCTGGCCGGAGGTCGCGGCGCGCGCGGGAATTACGATGGACCGGCGCGGCATCGCGCGAGTGACGGCCTGGGCGGGTACTGCTCGTGTGGGAGGGGAAGTGCAACTGGCCGGAGGGGCCGAAATCGTGCGAACCGAGAGCACATTTGTAGTGCGCCGCGTATATTCATATAGATGACCAGCAATTCCGTCTCCGGCGATCCCCGCCTCCGCGGTCGCGCCGTTAAGCGCATCGCATTCGACGAACAGACCATTGCCGCGCGTGTGCGGGAACTTGGCGCCGAAATCACTGCTTCTTATCCCGACGGCGAGCTGCTCGTGCTTGGCTTGTTGAAGGGCAGCTTTGTATTTCTTGCCGATCTGTGCCGCGAAATTCGTCGCCCGTTGCACGTCGATTTTTTGGTGGCGTCGTCGTACGGCGCAGGTACGATGTCATCCGGAAATGTTCAGCTGGTGTATGACCCCAAGACTGAGCTTGAAGGCAAGCACATCCTGTTGGTTGAGGACATCGTCGATTCGGGTCGTACGCTCCAAGTCTTGATGGAGTTGATGGAGTCTCGGAAACCGAAGTCAGTCGCGATTTGTGCACTCTTGCACAAACACATCGCGGAACATCTGCACCACCCTGTGAAGTTTGTAGGGTTCGATGCGCCGCACGAATTCCTTGTCGGCTACGGACTGGACCACGCGGAAGAATTCCGTCACGTCCCGTACGTCGCGAGTCTGGAGTAAGTAGGACATGTCAAACACCCCGCAGCAGCCTGAGCAGAAGCCCGGTGGAGTTGGTCGCGCCTCGCGCACACTCTCCCTGTGGATTCTCGTCTTCCTCGTGCCGTTCGTCTTCTTTCAGATGACGAGCGCGAAGAACGAGCAGTCGCCCATCATCACGTATTCTGTCTACGATCATCAGCTCACCGCGGAGAATATCGCCAAGGTGACGATTGTTGGCGGCGTGGAAGTGACGGGTGAGTTCAAGACGCGCGTCCTCGTCGAGGGCAAGGAAGTGAAGGGCTTCCGCGTGCTCTTGCCGGTGGCGAACAGCGAGCGCGAACTCGAGCGTCTGCAGTCGCGCAACGTCGCAGTGACGGCCGAACAGCGCCGCGTTTCGATGGGCGAAATTCTTCTGCGCGCCCTGCCGTTCATCCTGATGATCGGCGTCTTTGTGTTCTTGATGCGCCAGATGCAGGCCGGCGGCAACAAGGCATTCTCATTCGGCAAGTCGAAGGCCAAGCTGCTCTCCGGCGACACGCCGAAGATCACGTTTGCCGACGTCGCGGGCGCGGACGAAGCCAAGGTGGAGCTGCGCGAGATCATCGAGTTCTTGAGAGATCCGGCGAAGTTCACGAAGCTCGGTGGACGTTTGCCCAAGGGCGCATTGCTCGTGGGTCCGCCCGGCACTGGTAAAACGTTGCTCGCCAAGGCCGTGGCGGGCGAAGCCGCGCGTCCGTTCTTCTCGATGTCGGGGTCTGACTTCGTCGAAATGTTCGTGGGCGTTGGTGCGAGCCGCGTGCGCGATCTGTTTGAGCAGGGCAAGGCGAATGCGCCGTGCATCATCTTCATCGACGAAATCGACGCGGTGGGTCGTCACCGCGGCGCCGGACTCGGCGGTGGTCACGACGAGCGCGAGCAGACGCTCAATCAGTTGCTCGTCGAGATGGACGGCTTCGAATCCAACGAAGGCGTGATTCTCATTGCCGCGACGAATCGTCCGGACGTGTTGGATCCCGCGTTGCTGCGTCCTGGCCGTTTTGACCGCCAGATTGTCGTGGACGCGCCGGATCTGCGCGGCCGCGAAGGCATTTTGAAGGTGCACGTGCGCAACAAGCCGCTCGCCGATGACGTGGACATTCATCGTCTCGCACGCGGCACGCCGGGCATGGCGGGCGCAGACTTGGCGAATCTCGTGAACGAAGCGGCGCTGCTCGCAGCGCGCAACAATCACGACAAGATCTACATGGTGGATTTTGAGAACGCGAAGGATCGCGTGATGCTTGGCGCCGAGCGCAAGTCGCTGGTGATGCGCGAAGAAGAGCGCCGTTTGACGGCGTATCACGAAGCCGGTCACGCGGTGTGCGCGATTCGCGTGAAGGGCAACGATCCGCTACACAAAGTCACGATCGTGCCACGTGGACGCGCGCTGGGTTTGGCGTTCACGTTGCCCGAGGATGACCGGGTGAGCGTGACGCGTGAGCAGCTGGAGGCGCGCTTGGTGATGGCGTATGGCGGCCGCGTGTCCGAAGAAATTGTGTTTGGTCGCGATCGCGTGACGACGGGTGCCTCAAGCGACATTCAGTTTGCGACGGGCTTGGCGCGTCGCTACGTGTCGCAGTGGGGGTTGTCGGACGCGATCGGACCAATCCTTGTGGGCGACAACGAACAGGAAGTCTTCCTTGGCCGCGAGCTCAACAGCCGCCGGCAGGTGAGCGAGCGCACGGCGCAGCAGGTGGACGACGAGGTGTCGCGTGTGATTAACGAGGCGTACAACCGCGCCACGGACACGATCACGACGCACCGTGCGCTACTTGATGCGATTGCCGCAGCGTTGCTGGAGCGCGAAACGTTGTCGCGCGAAGACATCGCGGTGCTGGAGCGCGGCGAGCAGTTGCCGCCGCGCCAGGAGCCGCCGACGATGACGGCGGCGCCCGATCGTGTGCCCGCGAAGGTGGTCGAGCCCGCGAGAGTGCCGCCCATGCTTGGCGGGCCAGAGCCGACGCCGGCGTAGGCGGCGGAGGAGCGAAGAGCGAGGGGAAATAGCGAATTTCAAGGATTGAAGGTGAGTAGACGAGGCCTCGAAGGGGAAGATTGAATTCTCCCCTTCGAGGCCTCGTCTATTCCCCCTCGTTTCCTCCGGCCTCGATTCTTCCCCTCGCTCTTCGCTCCTCGTCCCTTTCGCCCGTCCGTAACTGCCAGTATTTTCATTGGGTTATGGGATTTCCGGGGCTCAACGAACGGGTGGCGACAATCCGCGGGGACATCGCGGACGCTGTTCGGCGCGGGGGGCACGCTCAGGCGGTTCGGCTGATTGCCGTGACCAAAATGCACGGACCGGACGCAGTGACGGCGGCGTGGGATGCTGGCATCACTGATGTGGGGGAGAACAAGGTGCAGGAGGCGCGCAGCAAGCAGGACGCGCTTACCGCTGCGGGTGCAATGCCCGCGGGACTCACGTGGCATCTGATTGGCCACCTCCAGACCAACAAGGTGAAAGCGTTACCGCACTTC
The DNA here is from genome assembly GCA_043753285.1 of Gemmatimonas sp. Lineage (GTDB taxonomy): Bacteria > Gemmatimonadota > Gemmatimonadetes > Gemmatimonadales > Gemmatimonadaceae > Pseudogemmatithrix. The sequence continues at coordinate 3,618 of JAYUWY010000426.1, forward strand.
GGGTTGTTTCACGCACTCGATCGTGCGCGCCTCGCCGACGAAGCAGCTGCTGTCGCACTGCGCTTGCGCATCACGCTCGATGTGTTGTTGCAGGTGAACGTCGTCGGTGAAGACTCGAAGGGCGGGTTTGCGTTGGCTGATGTTGCGGCAGAGGCAGAACGGTTGCGCGCGCTGGGGTCGTTGCGGGTTTGTGGCGTGATGACCATGGCGCCGTTAGATGCAGACGAGAACGTATTGCGGACGGTGTTTGCAGGGGCACGCGGTGCGCGTGACGTGCTGCAGCAGGCGGGGCATCCGGCGCACGAGTTGTCGATGGGCATGAGCGGGGACTATTCGATCGCCGTCGAGGAGGGGGCCACTATGGTCCGGCTCGGCACGGTCCTGTTCGGAGCGAGGGGTTGATGACGGATCATCTCGAAGGCGGTGGAGACATCTTCCACCTCACGCCGGTGGATGTGCGTCGCTACGACTTCGGCAGCGCGATGCGGGGCTATGATCGCACGCGCGTGGATCAGTTCCGCGACCAAGTCGCCGGGGAGCTCGAGCGCCTCACGCGCCAGAACGGCGAACTCGACGCCAAGACGCGCAACTTTCACGAACAGCTCAAGCACTATCGCGAGCGCGACAAAGCCATCAACGAAGCGCTCATCTCTGCGCAGCAGTTGCGCGAAGACGTGAAGGAGCAGGCGGGACGCGAAGCCGACTTGATGCGTCGCGAAGCCGAAGCCGCCGCACAGCAGATCGTGGACGGTGCGCGCCATCAGATTCAAACGCTGCAGCAAGAGATTGACGCACTCGACCGCACCCGTCGCACGTATCTCGCGCAACTGCGCGCCCTTGCGGAGCGCCACATGGCCGAAGCCGACGCGTTGCTGCAGCAGCCGCATCCGCAGCCGCATCCGCATCCGCATCCGCAGCCGCATCCGCAGCCGCAGCCGCATCCGCATCCGGGGCAGGGCTAACACTCTCGTGATGTCGTTTCTCGCGCCCTCCGTCGAGCGTTCCGGTCCCGCGATGGTTGCGGCGTCCGTCGCGTCCGTGCGCGCGCGCACGCCGGTGATTCCTGACGTGGCGATCATCCTCGGCACGGGACTCGGTGGACTCGCCGACGCCATCACCGTGGAATGTGCGATCTCGTACAGCGACCTTCCCGGCTTTGCGACGCCCACAGTGGAATCGCATTCGGGTCGATTGCTCATCGGCACGCTCGGTGGACGGCCCGTGGTGGCGATGCAGGGCCGCTTTCATCGTTACGAGGGGTACTCGCTCGCCGATGTGACGCTGCCGGTGCGCGTGATGCGTGCGCTGGGTGCGACGACGCTGGTGGTATCCAATGCGTGCGGCGGCATTCGCGAGGATTGGAAGGCCGGCGATCTCATGGTCATCAGCGATCACATCAACCTGCTCGGCGACAATCCGCTGATCGGTCCGCACGTGCCCGAGTGGGGCGCGCGCTTTCCCGATATGAGTGCCGCGTACGACCCGGCGCTGCGCGTGCTCGCACGTGACGTGGCGCGCCAGCAGCAGACAACACTGCGCGAAGGTGTGTACGCCGCGGTGATGGGCCCGAACCTTGAAACGCGTGCTGAATACGCGATGCTCCGCACGATGGGCGCCGACGTGGTGGGCATGAGCACGGTGCCCGAAGTGATTGTCGCGCGCCAGAGCGGACTGCGCGTGCTCGGCTTGTCGATCATCACCGATGAATGCGTGCCCGAGACGCTCGTGGAAGCGTCGCTCGAAAAGATTCTTGCTGTGGCGGCCATCGCCGAGCCCAAGCTCACCGCGCTCGTGCGCGGCGTGATGGAGCGCCTCTGACCGTGACTGCCCCAACCATGCGATTTCGTACAATGGCGTCGGAGCTCAGCCCCGATGCGCTGGAACAAGAAGTGATGGCGCGCTGGACGCGTGACGGTGTCTTTGCCGCGGCACAAGCGGCGCGCGC
>JAYUWY010000427.1:0-2833 GCA_043753285.1 Gemmatimonas sp.
GGCGATGGCGCTCGTGGAGCAGGGGCGCTTCCCGCGCGCCTACTTCGACCTGAGGCCGCAGGTGCTGCACAACGATCAGGGCTACTTCCCGTACACGCCGGCGCTGGCGCATCTGTTTGGACTGCGCGAGGCATTGGACATGATGCAGGAAGAAGGGCTGCGCAACATCCACGCGCGTCACGCCCGACTTGGCGAAGGCGTGCGCCGAGCGGTGGCGGCGTGGGAACTCAAGATTTGTGCGCGCGACCCAGAGCGTCGCTCCAACACGGTGACCGCCATTGTTGTCCCAGAGGGGAAGGACGCGCGGCACGTGATTGATCACGCGTACAAGCGCTGGGACATGGCGCTCGGGTCCGGACTTGGGCGACTCAACGGCAAGGTGTTCCGTATCGGGCATCTTGGCGACTTGAACGTGGGCATGCTGCTCGGCGCCATCGGTATGGCCGAGCTGGCGATGCACGATGCGGGGATTGCCGTGCCGATGGGCGCGGGCGTTGCGGCGGCGCAGCGCTGGTATCGCGAGTCCGCGTGAGAAAACCTGTCGTGTGGGTGACGCGCCGGCTTCCCGAGGCGGTCGAGCAGGCCCTGGAGGCGGCGTTCACCGTGCGCATGAATCGCGGCGATCACCCGCTCACGCCCGAGGAACTGCAGCGCGCGCTTGCTGAGTCAGACGGTGTGCTGTGCACCGTGACCGATCGCATCACTGCTGCGTGCCTCGAACATCCCGAGCGGCGCGCGCAGATTGTGGCCAACTTCGGCGTTGGTGTGAATCACATCGATGTCGCGGCGGCGTCGCGCGCCGGCGTGGTCATTACCAACACGCCAGACGTGCTCACCGACGACACGGCCGATCTCACGCTGCTGCTGATGCTCGCCGTCATGCGGCGCGCTGGCGAAGGCGAGCGTGAGGTGCGCGCGGGGACGTGGAGTGGTTGGCGTCCTACTCATCTGCTCGGCACACGTCTCACTGGCAAAACGCTCGGCATTGTGGGATTCGGTCGCATTGGTGGCGCGGTGGCACGCCGCGCGCGGTATGGCTTTGGTATGCACGTGCTCGCTTGGACGCGCTCGCCCGAGACAGCCGCCGCACCTGGAGTGACCATCGTTCGCACGCTCGACGCACTCCTCCAGCAGAGCGATGTGGTGAGTTTGCATTGTCCGTCCACGCCGTCCACGCGGCATCTGATGGGCGCCGCGCAGTTTGCCAAGATGAAGCGCACCGCCTATTTGGTGAACACTGCGCGCGGCGATGTGGTCGACGAAGCCGCGTTGGTGGCCGCGCTCGAGGCGCGCGCGATTGCGGGGGCGGGGCTCGACGTGTTTGAAGCCGAGCCGACGGTCCATGCAGGGTTGTTGGCACGCGAGGACGTGGTGCTCTTGCCGCATCTGGGTTCAAACACGCGCGAGACGCGCGAGGCGATGGGACTCCGTGCACTCGCCAATCTGATGGCGTTCTTCGAGGGGAAGATCCCGCCCGACCGCGTGGCATAGCGGCACTGCTTGCTCCTCGGCTCTGCAGAACCCTAGTTTTCGTCCTTCACTCTTCCGGCAAAATTAATGGCGACCTACAAGCACGCGACCGTCCCGACCAAGGGCGAGCGCATCGAAGCCTCCAAGGGCGAGTTCCGCGTTCCTGACCAGCCAATCATCCCGTTTATTGAGGGTGACGGCACCGGCGCCGATATTTGGCGCGCTTCGGTGCGCGTCTTCGACGCGGCGGTCGAGCGCGCGTACGGCAGCAAGCGCAAAATCCATTGGATGGAAGTGCTCGCCGGCGAAAAGGCGTTTAATGCAACTGGCGAGTGGATGCCGGCGGAGACGCTTGAGGCGGTGCGCGAGTTCAAAATCGCCATCAAGGGACCGCTGACGACGCCGGTGGGCGGTGGCATTCGCTCGCTCAACGTTGCGCTGCGTCAGGAACTTGATCTCTACGCCTGTGTGCGCCCCGTGCGCTACTTCCAGGGTGTTGGTGCTCCGGTGAAGGAACCGCAGAAGGTGGATATGGTCATCTTCCGCGAAAACATCGAGGACGTCTATAGCGGCATTGAGTTCAAGGCCGGGAGCGCGGAGGCGGAGAAGCTGCGCCTGTTCATCGAGAAGGAGTTCGGCAAGAAGATTCGCCCTGAGTCGGCAATCGGCATCAAGCCGATGTCGGCGTTCGGCTCCAAGCGTCTTGTGGAGATGGCACTCCGGTACGCACTGCGCATGCATCGCCCGTCGGTGACGATGATGCACAAGGGCAACATCATGAAGTACACAGAAGGTGGCTTCCGCGATTGGGGCTACGAAGTGGCGAAGGAAAAGTTCGGCGAGCACGTGGTGACCGAGGCCGATCTCACTGCCGCTGGTGGCAAGGCGCGCGCCGATGCCGTCGTGCTCAAGGACCGCATCGCGGACTCGATGTTCCAGCAGATTCTGCTGCGCCCCGAGGAGTATTCCGTCGTGGCCACGCCCAACCTGAATGGCGACTACATCTCCGACGCACTCGCTGCCGAGGTTGGCGGACTCGGCATCGCTCCGGGCGGCAACATCGGCGACGAAGCGGCAGTGTTTGAAGCCACGCACGGCACGGCACCCAAGTATGCTGGCCTCGACAAGATCAATCCGGGGTCGGTGATTCTCTCCGGCGTGATGATGCTCGACCAAATGGGCTGGGTGGAAGCCGGCAAGCTCATCGTGAATGGTCTCGAGAAGGCCATCGCCGCGAAGACCGTGACCTACGACTTCCACCGCCTGATGGACGGCGCCAAGCTGCGGAAGTGCAGCGAGTTCGCGGACGACGTCATCGCGACGCTCAACTTGAACGGCGACTACCTGTCGGACGCGCTCGCGG
>JAYUWY010000428.1:0-2832 GCA_043753285.1 Gemmatimonas sp.
GTCTCAAGTCTCACGTCCCCTCTAGAACCAGTCCTGTAGCCAAGTCTTAAACCTTTGTGCCATCCCATCCATATTCGGCGCCGCATTGCTCAAACTCAGCCGGCGACCCTTCCCCTGCGATCCGCTGAGCGCCACGCGGTGTGCACCATATTGCACCAGTCCGGTCACCGTCGAGAATCGCGGGCTCTGCACGCTGTCGGCCAAGCCGCCGAGCAAATCGCCAGGCACGCCAATGCGGGCGCCGATGCCGAACACGTCGTTCGCCAGCAAGTCCGTGCCAGGCTGCGCGGCCGCGCCACCCGTCACCACGATACCCGCCGCGAGTCGCGACACGAGATGATGCTGCTCTAAGTCGCGTAGCACCATCTCAAAAATTTCTTGCGTGCGCTGATGAATGATGTGCGCCAAGAGCTCGCGCGGAATCTCGCGATCGCCCTGCGCGCCCGTGCTGGGTAGACGAATCGTCTCCCCCGAGTTCTTGACCAGCGGCTCAAACGCGGCGCCGTACTGTTCCTTCAATCGCTCGGCGTCGAGCGCCGTGACGCCTAAGCCGTGCACGATGTCGCTCGTGACGTTGAGACCGCCAAAACCAATCGTGCCCAGGTGACGAATCTTGCCTTCGTGAAAAACAGCGACGTCGGTGGTGCCTGCGCCGATCTCGACGAGTGCCACGCCGAGTTCTTTTTCTTCTTCCGTGAGCACCGAGAGCGCAGAGGCCAGTGGCTCGAGCACCAACTCGCCCACTTTGTAGCCCGCACGCTCAACAGCCTTTCGCAAATTCATCGCCGGCGACGAACCGATCGTCACCAAATACATCTCTGTCTCAAGGCGCGTACCGATCATGCCCACCGGATCGCGCACACCCTGGTTTTTATCAACCGTGTATTCCTGCGGAATCGCGTGAATGAGTTCGCGGTCCTGCGGAATCGCCTGCGCACGTGCCACCGCATTCGCGCGGTCCACATCGGCGCGCGTGATCTCGTGGCCCGTCACACTCGCAATACCGGTGGACGTCATCGCCTGCACGTGCTCACCAGCAATACCGGCATACACCGTCTCGACGCGCGCACCCGCCATTCGCTCGGCGTCTTGCATCGCCTTCGTGATGGAGCGCTGCGTTTCTTCAATGTCGGCGACGACACCTTTGCGCAAACCGGTGGTGCGCGCCTGCCCCACACCGAGAATGTTCACGGTGGGGTGCTTGGGCAAATCGCCAACGACCTCCGCGATCACCGCGGTGGTTTTGGCAGATCCGATGTCGAGACCAGCAACGAGACGTTCGAGATTCATGGGCTCTGGAGGCGGACGATCACCTGGTCACGGAAGCGCAGGTCGAGTTCGCGCGGGCGCCAATTGCGGCGCGACGCATCGAGCTCTACGGGGAGCACCTCGGCCAATCGCGCGGTGGTAACCGACGAGTCGGCGAGAATTCGGAATTCGGGGAGAATGAACAACACATCTCTCCGACCCGACCGGCGCACTTCGCTCACACGAGCGAACAGCGCTGGCTCCTCGGTCTGCGTCTCCCCCAGGAGGCGGAGCAACAGTGAGTCCTTCCGCGCAAGCACCGGCAGATCAACGTCCATGGACGTTGGATCGACTGGCAACGAATCTCCGTCAGCATCGGTGACAATGAGGCCGCGCGCGGTGCTCACGAGCGCCACGGGCGGATTTTCTGTCACGACGATAACGAGAGTGCCGGGGAGCTTTCGCCGAATGCGCACTGCGCGCACCTGCGGATGCTCCGCCACCCGCGCTTCGAGCGGCGACACGTCGTCCCAGACAGACGCGAGCGTGTCGACCCTCAACCGCGAAACGATTTCATCGGGGGCAGCGTAACGGACTCCTTCAATCTCGACGCGACGCACGCGGAAGAAATCCATCGAGCGCAGCAGGGCGCGTCCCCAGAATGGGGAAGAAACCACTGCGAGCAGAATTGTGATGCGCGATACGCGACGGAGGATCCGCTTCCCGCGTGGCAGCTCGGGCGTCGACTGCACACCGACGGGGCCGCGCTCATCGAGCATTATGCGCGCTCCAGGAGCGCGAGCAGCTCGGGGCCGGTCTTCGTGACGTCGCCTGCACCGATGGTGATTACGATGTCACCAGACTGCGCCGTCTCACGAAGCGCGGCGGCCATCGCATCGCGCGAGCCCATCCACTTGGGCGGCAAGCCGCGGCGCGTCATCGCGTCGGCAATGAGTTGGGACGTCACCCCATCAATGGGTTTCTCGCGCGACGGGTAGATGTCGGCCAAGAACACGTGATCCGCCGCGGCGAGCGCGTCGCCGAAGTCCGCAGCGAAGTCGCGCGTGCGCGAAAACAAATGCGGTTGGAACGCGGCGAGGATGCGGCGATTGGGAAACGCTTCGCGCGCGGCCGTGAGCGTCGCGCGCAATTCGGTGGGATGGTGCGCGTAGTCGTCCACGACTTCGATGCCCTTTACGTTGCCAAGGCGCTCGAAGCGACGTTCGGCGCCGATGAACTCCGCGAGACCCGGTGCCATTTGCTCAACGGTGAGCGCCCACGGGCCAATGCCGCAGGCCAAGGCCGCGAGTGCGTTGCGCACGTTGTGAAGACCCGGCACGCGCAGGCGCACCTCGCCCATCGGCTTGCCGTCGTACTTCACTCGGAACACCGAGCCGCCATCCATGTTGCGAATGTCGTAGGCCACAAGACGCGCGTCGGGGCTGGTCACGCCGTAGCGAATAACTTCAGCTGTTGCAGGCGACGGCAACGCGTTGGCGCCCGGGTCGTCGGCGCAGAGCACCACGTATCGAGCTCGGCGCACATACTCGCTGAACGTCGCCGTGATATCCGCGAGGTCCGCGT
>JAYUWY010000429.1:0-2829 GCA_043753285.1 Gemmatimonas sp.
TACACGGGATGGATTCAGACCACTGCGACGCTCGGTTTGTTCTTGTCGCTGGTCGTGATTCTCGGCTGCCGCGTATGGTTGGGCACCGAAGCATTCGAAGCGTGGGGTTGGCGTATTCCGTTTTTGTTCTCGGTGGTTCTCCTGGGCGTCTCTACGTGGATTCGCTTGTCGCTCGACGAGTCGCCGATGTTCACGAAGATGAAGTCCCAGGGCACGCAGTCGAAAGCGCCACTCCGCGAATCCTTTGGCGAATGGGGCAATCTGCGCATTGTGCTGCTCGCGCTGTTTGGCATTGTGGCCGGTCAAGCCGTGGTGTGGTACACCGGACAGTTCTACGCGCTGTTTTTCTTGACGCAAACACTGAAGATGGAACAGCAGTCCGCCAACTTGCACGTCGCGGCCGCACTGTTACTTGGCACACCGTTCTTTGTGTTTTTTGGGTGGCTGTCCGACAAAATTGGCCGTAAGCGCGTGATACTCAGCGGCTGCTTGCTTGCGGCAATCACGATCTTCCCGTTGTTCCACGCGCTCACAAGAGCAGCGAATCCCGCGCTCGCGGCAGCACAAGCCAGCGCACCGGTCATCGTGTCTGCGGATGCCTCGGAGTGCTCGGTGCAGTTCAATCCGGTGGGTACGAGCGAGTTTACGTCGTCGTGCGATGTGGCCAAGGCGGCGCTCGTGCGGCGCGGCGTACCGTATTCCAATGAGCCGCAGAGTGCACGTGCGACGATCATCGTTGGAGACGTGCGCGTCGAGTCGTTCGCGACTACCGATGCTGGCGCCGACACTGCGCGGGTACGATTTAGCGACGAGCTCGCAGCGGCTCTCACGCAGGCGGGCTATCCCTCTGCCGCGGATCCCGCAGCCGTAAACACGCCGCGCGTCATTCTCATTCTGTTTGCGCTCGTGCTACTCGTGACGATGGTCTACGGGCCCATCGCGGCGATGCTCGTGGAGTTGTTCCCCACGAGAATTCGCTACACATCCATGTCGCTGCCGTACCACATCGGCAATGGATGGTTCGGTGGATTCCTGCCTACTACGGCGTTCGCCATCGTGGCGGCCACCGGAGACATCTACTCGGGGCTGTGGTATCCCGTGAGTATCGCGGCCATCACCTTTGTCATCGGCGCCCTGTTTCTGCCCGAGACAAAGGACGTGGACATCGAGAGCGCCTAGCTCAGAACCACTCGAGCTTCATGTCGAGCGCGGCGGCGTCATTGCGGAGCAGCAGCGACGCGTCGGTCTCGTGCTTGGGCAACTCGAAGCCAAAGTAGAACTTCGCCGCGTGCACTTTACCCTCGTAAAAGTGCACATCGCTTCCGCCGGCGCCCGCGGCAATCGCTCGCTCAGCCACGACGGCCTGCTTGAGCCACAACGACGCGTAGACGACGCGCGAAACTAGCTCGAGATACGCGGTTGCATTCGCGAGTCCGCGCTCGGGCTCTGCCACCACGGCTTTCGCGAGTGAGAGCGTGACAGCAGCCATTCGCTTCGTCGCGGCACGCAGTTGCTCGGCGAGCGGAGCAAGCGCTGGCGAATTCGCATCAGCGGCGGACTTCTCCATTTCCTCGAGCAACAGCTTGAAGCACGCGCCCTGCTCCTGCATCACCTTGCGGCCGAGCAAGTCGAGCGCCTGAATGCCGTTGGTGCCTTCGTGAATCTGGTTGAGGCGATTGTCGCGGTACAGCTGCTCCACGTCGTACTCGCGCGCATAGCCGTAGCCGCCCATCACCTGCACAGCGGCGCTGATTCCTTCCTGGCAATACACAGAGGGCCAGGTCTTCGCGATGGGCGTGAGCACCTCAAGCAATCGCGTAGCGCGCTGGCGTGAGGCTTCATCAGGCGCAGTCTCTTGTTCGTCTACGAGGCGCGCGCACATCAACACCAGATGCAGCGATCCCTCGGCGGCAGTCTTTGCGGTGAGCAGCATGCGACGCACGTCCGCGTGCTCAATGATGGCCACCGGCGGACGCTTGGGATCCTTCTCGCCAGGAATGCGCCCCTGCTTGCGCTGCTGCGCGTACTCCAGCGCGGACGCATACGCGGAGATTCCCATCGCGGTGGCAGCGCGGCCCACCCCAATGCGCGCTTCGTTCATCATGTGGAACATATACGCGAGGCCATGGTGCGCTTCGCCAACAAGCTCGCCCACGCACGTGCCACGCTCGCCGAAGTTGAGCAGCGTGGACGTCGTGCCACGCCAGCCCATTTTGTGAATGAGGCCGCCGAGCGTGACGTGATTGGAGGAACCGTCCGCAGATTTGCGCGGCACGATGAACAGCGAGATACCCTTCGTGCCCGCCGGCGCACCTTCGATGCGCGCTAAGACGAGGTGCACGATGTTCTCCGTGAGTTCGTGCTCGCCCGCGGAGATCCAGATCTTTGTGCCTTCGATGCGATAGGTGCCATCGGCGTTCGGAATCGCCTTCGTGCGAATATCCGAGAGCGACGAGCCAGCATCGGGCTCGGTGAGCGCCATCGTGCCTGAGAAGCGGCCCGTGAGCATGGGTGGCAACCAGCGCTGCTTCTGTTCTTCAGAGCCAAACGCATTGATCAAGTTGCTCGCGCCAGCCGTGAGCATCGGATAACTCGCGGTGCCGATATTCGCGGCCTCGAGATGCGCAATCGCCGCTGATGCAATCACGTGTGGCAGCTGGAGACCGCCGCGTGATTCATCGTGCGTGGACGCAATGATGCCTGATGCTGCCGTAGCGTCCCACGCCGGCTTCACGCCGGGCTGCAACACAACTTTGCCGTCGCGCACTTCGGGCTCTTGCTGGTCGTTCGCTTTGCGATTGGGCGCGTAGAACTCGCGCGCCACGCCGT
>JAYUWY010000430.1:0-2828 GCA_043753285.1 Gemmatimonas sp.
TTTACCCGGCTTTGGCGACAGTGCTCCGCATGCCACATCAACCGTCGACGCGTGGGCCGATTGGGTCGTGACCGTGCTCGATGCACTGCGCATTCCCGCTGCGGTGATTGGCGGCCTCTCTATGGGCGGCTATCTCGCCTTCGCGCTCTGGCGTCGGCATCCCGCGCGCGTGCTTGGACTCGTCTTGGCCGATACCAAAGCCGGCGCCGACAATGCAGAAGGCGCCGTGAAGCGCGTGGCGATGCAAGCGATGGCAGCGGAGAAAGGCGCCGGATCAGTCGCGGACGCGATGATGCCCGGCATGGTGGGCAAGACCACGCGCGCCGAACGTCCGCGTGCGGTGGAGTTTGTGGATGCGATGCTGCGGCGTGCGAGTGTGCGCGCGATTCACGATGCGCTCGATGTGTTGCGCACGCGCCCCGACGCTACGCCCACCCTCGCGACCATCACCGTGCCCACGCTCGTCATTTGCGGCGACGAAGATGCGCTGACGCCGGTGAAGGAGTCTGAACTATTGCGCGCCGCGATTCCTGATGCTCAGTTAGCCGTGATTCCGGGCGCGGGCCACGCCAGTGCCGTGGAGCACCCGGCGGCGTTCAATGCCCTGCTCTCCAGCTATATTCGAGCCAGAATTCAGTGATCACTTTTCACCGGACTGTGTGTTGACCTCTGCTACGCCAAACCACCAGAACGTCAGCGACGCCGAACAGACCTCCGCCGCCAAAATCGGCGCCGTGTTGTTTCGCAATCGCGGCTGGCTACCTGTGCCGTTTCTCGTTGTGCCGGTGCTCGCCATGCAGGAACTCACGGCCCAGAACGTCATCATCGGTGTGATTGTGATGGTGATTGGCGAGTGGTGGCGCATGTGGGGCGTGGCCACGGCGGGGACCGTGACCCGCCGTCGCTCGCGCAACGTGCACAAGCTTGTTGCGCACGGCCCGTTCTCGTTTAGCCGCAACCCGCTCTACAACGGCAACTTCTTGTTGTGGATGGGCATCATCACCATCAGCGGCGTGCATTGGTTCTTGCCTGTCGCCGCGATCATCTTCGCGCTCGAGTACTACTACATCGTGCGCTACGAAGAAGGCGTGCTCGAGAGCACCTTTGGCCAAGTGTATTTGGACTACAAGGCCAAGACGCCGCGCTGGTTCCCGCGGCCACCTAAGTCGGGAGACGAAGCCGGTGAGTTCTTTTGGGCGGAGGCGTGGAGATCTGAGATCAGCACGTTTCTTCAGTTTGCGGCGATTATTGTGATTTTCTGGGCGAAGGATAGGTGGATGTAAGGGCGGGACGTGAGACTTGAGACGTGAGACTTGAGAGGGCCCGCGCCGAGATTTCGGTGCGGGCCCTTTCTCACGTCTCAAGTCTCACGTCTCATGTCTCAAATCTCACGTCCAGCGCCACCCAAACACGCCACCAGTCACAAGCCCATAAACGAGCCCATCAAAAAGAATGAGCCCGTACGATGACCATGGCCGTCCAAACCAAATCGAGTCCGGCATCTGGCCGAGCGAGTACGCCATGAACGCCACCGTGCCCGTCACGCGGAAGACGGTGAGGTACTCGGCACCGGCCATCACCGTGTGTGACGCGACGTACGCGACAAACACCGCCACGACGAGATTGTAAACGAAGCTGAGGCCGAGCTGCTTGCCCATGCCCGGCATCCCGTGGGGAACGACCGTGACGTGCGCGACGGGGCCGCGCTTCATCTTCTCTAGCCACGCGGGATCGTTCATCGCGCCCGGCGGGCAGAACGGAATCGAGTACAGGCCGGGTGCGGCGTTGGATGCGCGGAGCGCGTCGGCGACGGCGTCTTCGTTGCTCAACTGCTTCCACTCGCGGTGATGAAACGGCACCACCGTGTGGAAGATGGCGGAGAGAACAAACACCGCGGCTCCCGAGACGACAATCGGGATCCATAGCTCGGTCAGAAACTGCATCGAGACCTCGTGGGATGTGGGAAAACGCCGGCCCGTTAGGGTAGTGCGCACCACAAGAGTCTGGCTCCCAGGCGTTCTTCGCAATATCCTCTAGGCCAATGCCGTCCACGAAAGTCGTCGATCCTGAGGCCCTGAACCGCGCGATTCGCGTCTCACAGGCCGTGAATCGCGTCCGCCAACTCCCCACCCTGTTCGTCGCGAGCCCGCTGCTCGCGGCGTTCATTGCGCTGGCATTTTGGGAGGTCGCGGACCACGACGTGCTCATCATCTTCGTGGCGGTGATGACCGTGTTGTGGACGCCAGCGGCACTCAGTTGGCGTCGCCTGCGCGGCCGGCCGCGCCCCACGGATGTCTCAACGAGCAACGAGAAGCGGGCGATGGTGTATTCGGCCGTCACCGGATTGCTGTGGGCCATCGCGGCGTGGGTGTTGTATCCCGTGGGAGGTCCCGAAGAGCGCGCGATGTTGATCATGATGCTCTCGGGTTTGTGCGCGGGATCGGTGGCGTTCTTCTCGTCATCGCCAACGTCGAGCATCACGTTCTTCGCGCCAATGATGTTTGCGCTGCTCATTCAAGTCGTGCGCCTCGACACCGCGAACCAGCCCGTGCTCCCCGCCGCAGTGGCCGTGTTTCTCCTCTGTGCACTGCTGTTCACACGCACGAGTTGGTATCAGTTCGTGGAGAACGTGCGCATTCTCGTCGAGCGCGACGAAGCTCTGAAGGCCGCCGGTGCAAATGCTGGCGAGCTACAAGCCAAGATGGCGGAAATGCAGGACTTGGCGATGGTAGATCCACTCACGGGCCTTAAGAATCGTCGCGCGTTTTTTGATGAATGCGAAGCCGGCGTCGCCATGAGTCGGCGTCGCAATGAGCCGGTGGCCGTCG
>JAYUWY010000431.1:0-2825 GCA_043753285.1 Gemmatimonas sp.
GCGAAGGCCGGTATTGAGATTGCTCGCCGTGAACGCGATCGCGTGGTCATTCTCGACACCGCCGGTCGTTTGCAGATTGACGACGACATGATGAACGAGCTGCGCCGCGTGAAGGAAGCGGTGCAGCCTGACGAAATTTTGTTGGTTGCGGACGGTATGACGGGTCAGGACGCTGTGCGCATTGCGCAGGGTTTTGACCAAGCGCTCGGAGTCACGGGCGTGATTCTCACGAAGATGGACGGCGACGCACGCGGTGGTGCGGCCCTCTCCATCTACGGCGTCACGAAGAAGCCCATCAAGTACATCGGCGTCGGCGAAAAGCCCGACGCGCTCGAAGAGTTTCATCCCGACCGCATGGCGGGCCGCATTCTCCAGCAGGGTGACGTGCTCACTCTCGTGGAAAAGGCCCAGGGCGCATTTGACGCCGACGAAGCCAAGCGGATGGAGAAGAAGATCAAGAAGGAGGGCATGGACCTCCAGGATTTTCTTTCCGCGATGAAGCAGATGGAAAAGCTCGGCAGCATGCAGAACATCTTGAAGATGTTGCCCGGCGTAAACAGCAAGATGATGGCGCAGGCCAACAAGGTGGATCCGAAGCGGATGAAGCATCTGGAAGCGATTGTGCTTTCGATGACCGCCGAAGAGCGAAAGAAGCCCGACCTGATCAACGGCTCACGGCGTGCTCGCGTGGCGAAGGGCAGTGGACGCCCGGTGTCAGAAGTGAATCGGCTGCTTGAGCAGTTTAGGGATATGCAGAAGATGATGAAGAGGATGGCTTCTAATAAGAGGTGAGACGTGAGACTTGAGACTTGAGGGGTTACATTGAGAGCAGTTTCTCACGTCTCAAGTCTCATGTCTCAAGTCTCATGTCTCAAGTCAGTAGTACCGAGTGCCATCCGGAATTGCCGGATCGGCGATGAGCTCGGCGAAGGACCCGCAACCAGTAGATCGAGGATCTCCACATGGCCGTTCGTATTCGTCTCCGCCGTCAGGGCCGCAAGAAGGCCCCCACGTACCGCATTGTTGTTGCCGACGGCCGTTCGCCGCGCGACGGCAAGTTCATCGAGATCCTCGGGCAGTACGCCCCCCGCTCCGGTGAAGAAGCCATCCAGCTCAACGTTGAGCGCGCCAACTACTGGCTCGACAACGGCGCGCAGCCGTCGGACACTGTCCGCTCGTTGCTCCGCAAGGCTGGCGTGCTCAAGGTCCGTCACGAGACCCGCCTCGCCACGAAGCTCGCGGCGAACGCTGTCCCGGTGAAGGCGTAAGCCACAGCGTGACGCTTCCCGATTGCGCAGCTGTTGGGCGGATTCGTCGCCCGCACGGCGTTCGGGGTGAGTTGGCGCTTGAAGCATTGACCGACGAGCCAGGGGCGATTCTCGCCCCTGGCCGTCGTGTTTTTCAGGGCACATACGAAGGCGCGCTCTTCGTGGACCCGCGCACCAACGCGCCGCGTGAGTTGCACATCACCGGCCTGCGCCCCGTCAAAGACGGATGGCTCGTCACGATTGATGTCATCGCCGATCGCACGGAAGCCGAGAAGTGGAACGGCCGCTATTTGATGGTGCCCGTCGAGGAGCTCTCCGAGCCCGACGAAGGCGAAGTCTTCGCGCACGAGCTGGTCGGGATGACGCTCGTTGATTCCAACACCGGCGCGGAGCTGGGCCCCGTCGTCGAGTTCTACGAACTGCCGCAGGGCCTTCTGTTGGATATCCGCACCGCGACCGGAATCGTCAGCGTGCCGTTCGTAGACGAGTTCGTTGTGAACGTGGACCGCGAGACCCGTCGCATCGATGTGACGCTTCCCGAGGGTCTGCTGGAGACCTGATGCTAACCATCAACCTCATCTCCCTCTTCCCGGAGTTTTTCGCCGGGCCGCTCGGCCTCAGCATCCCCAAGCGGGCCGCCGAGGCGGGGCTAGTGATGTACAACTGCGTGGATTTGCGCAGCTTTGCCACCGACAAGCACAAAACGGTGGATGACGCGCCGTTTGGTGGAGGCCCTGGGATGGTGATGAAGCCCGAGCCGTTCTTCGACGCGGTGGAGTCGGTGGGTGCGAAGGCGCCGATTGTGCTGCTCTCACCCCGCGGCAAGGTGTTTGGCCACGCGGACGCTGAGCGCTTCGCCAACGGCACGGAGCTCACGCTGCTCTGCGGTCACTACAAGGACGTCGATCAGCGCGTCGCGGACCATCTCGCTACCGAGGAGATCTCACTCGGCGATTTCGTGCTCAGCGGCGGCGAGCCCGCGGCGCTGGCCATCGTGGACGCCGTCGTTCGACTGCTTCCCGGTGCGATGAGCGACATCGAATCCGCGCGCACGGACTCGTTCTATGACCGCGGTCTTTCCGCCCCCAGTTACACGCGTCCCGCCGAGTTCAGAGGGCACAAGGTCCCCGACGTGTTGCTGTCGGGGCACCACGCCCAAATTGAGCGCTGGCGGAAGGAAGAAGGCGAGCGTCTGACGAGGGAGCGCCGAGGGTAGGTGCCCGTTGCGCAAGCTCAAACTGGGCAGTAGCTTACAAGGCTCAACACTGCCACCTCAGCGGGCCGCTTTGCGCCCGGAGTCGTATATGCACGCATTCTCGGAAACTTCGAAAGAATTTATGAAGGACGTCCCGCCTTTCCGTGCCGGCGACACGCTCCGCGTGAACGTCCGCGTCAAGGAAGGCGAGAAGGAGCGTCTCCAGGCGTTCGAAGGCGTCTGCATTGCTCGTAAGGGCACGGGCGTCTCTGCGACCTTCGCGGTGCGCAAGATCTCCAATGGCGTTGGCGTCGAGCGTATTTTCCCGCTCCACTCGCCGATGCTCGCCGAGATCAAGGTTG
>JAYUWY010000432.1:0-5539 GCA_043753285.1 Gemmatimonas sp.
ATCCGTGTCCCCGAAACCGCCGACATGCTCACGCCTGTTTTGGCATCCGTGCCGCTACAGCTGCTGGCCTACTACATCGCCGTGAAGCGCGGCGCCAACGTGGACCAGCCGCGCAATCTGGCTAAGTCTGTGACGGTCGAATAGGGCGAACTGCTTCACCACGAAGGCACGAAGGAAAAGCAGGGAATCTGGACACTCTCTCGGCCCCGCGCCCCCAAGCAGAATCTTTCTTAGGGTTGCGGGGCCGAGAGTTTGCTGGCAACCGCCGTGGCAGTACTTCGTGCCTTCGTGGTGAAAAGCAGTTGGAGCCACACCAAAACTCGGCTAGCTTCCAGAGTCTGGTCACCCTCAGGGAGCTCCGTTGATGCGTCGCCTACCGATTGTCGCCCTCCTCGTTGCCGTGGCGTACAGCCCGGCCATTGCTCAGCAGCCCACCGTGCGCACCGCGACTCAGCGGCCTGCCGCGCCTGCGATGTCTACGGCGCAGCGCTACGAGAATGCCTACTACCTCTGGGACGCCGGCAAGTTTGACACGGCGCTCGTCGAGTTCAAACGCGTCCTCACCGCCCCCGATGCCGCTGCGTTTCATGATCGCATCGCCGAGGTGACGGGCGAGGTATGGACGACGTCGTTGGTGGCCGAGAACGCCGCAGCGCCCGTGTGGTCGCTCGATGGCCGCATGCTCGCGTACACGACTGGTGTGGGCGCCGCGCGCCGCGTCGGTGTGCGCCGCAGCGATGATGTCTCCGCTGCTCCGCTGATGGATCAACTCGGCTACTCTCCAGTCTTCGCGGCTGACGGACGCACGATGGTCTGGCAGTCACAGGCCGCGACCGCTGGCTTCAACATCGCGCAGCTGCCCTCGGGCGCGCCGCGTCGTGTGAACGTCGATGCGCCGGCGGTCACGCAGGTGACGGCAGTCGGCGGCACCAACGTAACCATCTATATGATTGTCGGCACTACGGGCGACTCGACGGCTCGCGTGCTCGCGCACAATCTGCGCGACGGCACTTGGAGCACGGTGAGCACCGGTGGTTTGCAGCCGGTGACCCTGGTGCGCTCGCCCGACGGACAGCGCCTACTCGTCACACTCGGCGCGCGCGGTGCGTTTGCGCGCCAGTTACCGGGATTTGCGGCGGTTGCAACGTCGACCGGCAGCATCGCCGAGATCACGGGCACGACGATGAGCGACGCCGTGCGCGGTGAGTCTCCGGTGTGGAGCGCTGATGGTCGCGCGTTTGCGTGGACCGAAGTGAAGGACGGCGCCACCTGGATTCGTGTGAAGCGCGGCGACGGCGCGCCGACGACCGCAGCGAGCATCGAAGGTCGCTTTCAGAATCTTGCGCTGTCGCCCAACGGGAGTACCGTCGTGTACGGCACGATGCTCCGCGAAGATTGGGAGTTGTTCCGCGCGGCGTCGATTGGCGGCAGCGCAGGCGTTCGCATCACGCGCGAGATTCAGCACGATCACTCGCCGCGCTTTGTGAATGACTCGTTACTCATTGCCGCGATGGGCGAAGGCCGCCATCAGCGCTCGTATCTGTACAACTTGAACCGCGGTACGCGCACGCGACTCCACCACAACAACACCGTTCGCACAGTGGCGCCGGAGTATGAGTGGTCTGTGAGTCCCGATGGATCGCGCGTGGCGATTGTCACTGAGCGCGACGGCGACACGGTCACGCCGCATCGTCACCTGTGGATGATGAACCTCACGCAGAAGACGACACGCGCACAGCTCGTGGCGCGTGTGGATACCAGTTTGGCCGCTGAGCGTGCACTGCGCGCCAACAGCCGCCGCATCTTTGCGCCCATCGCGGCACAGGTGAGCGCCGCCGTGGCCGAAGTGAACATCGGTCGCATCTACGACTATCAGAAGCAGCTATTTGCGTTTGACTCCAAGCACATCACGCAGGACGGCAACATGCCGGCCACGGAGTGGCTCGAGCGCACGTATCGCAGCTTCGGCTACGAGACACGCCTGCAGAAGTTCACAACAGTCGCAACGCGGGAGATTGAAGTCGCCAACGTGATTGCGACGATTCCTGGCACGGTGAATCCGGAGCTCGTCTACGTGGTGGGCGCGCACTTCGACTCGCGCGCCGAAGGCCCTGGTGCAGACGACAACACGTCGGGCACAGCGATGATTCTCGAAGCCGCGCGTGTACTCGCCAAGCGTCCCATGCCGGCCACAGTGATGTTCGTCGCGTTTACTGGCGAAGAAGCCGGCCTGCGTGGCGCGCGCGAGTTTGGCCGGCGCATGAAGGATTCCATCACCGTGGTTGGCGCACTCAACAACGACATGATGGGTTGGTCCAACGATCACCGCTTGGACAACACGATTCGCTACTCCAATCCTGGCCTGCGCGATGTGCAGCACGCGGCGGCGCTGGGATTCTCGGATTTGATTCTGTACGACGCGTTCTACTACAAGAGCACCGACGCGCAGGCGCTGTTTGACGCCTGGGGCGACATCATTGCCGGGATTGGGTCGTATCCGATTCTTGGCAATCCGCACTACCATCAGACGCACGACGTGCTCGAGACGATCAATCATCGTCAGTTGACGGAGACCAGCAAGACAACCGTCGCTACGATCATGCTGATGGCGTCAAGCCCGTCGCGTCTCACCGCGCTCATTGCCCAGGGCAACACGGTGACGTGGAACGCCGCGCGCGAGACGGGCGTGGTGCGCTACATCGTGCGCTACGGTCCGCCGGAGAATCCGATGCAGTTCTCGGCGTCGGTGACGAATCCACGAGCAACGATTAGCGCGCTTCGTGCGGGATGGCACGTGGCGGTGAAAGCTGTGAACTCGCGCGGGCTGGAAGGGTGGGACTGGGCGCGGGCAATGGTGAAGTGATTGGACGGAAGACTGAAGACGGAAGGACCTGCAGTAGCAGGTACCTTCCGTCTTATGTCTTCCGTCTAAGATCCATAGTATGAGAGTCCTCCTGCAGCGTGTCAGCCGAGCCAGCGTTCGCGTCGATGCCCGCACAATCGGCTCGATCGACCGTGGCTATCTCTTGCTCGTCGGCTTCACACACTCCGACGAACCTGACACGCTCGAATGGATGGCGGATAAGATTCAAGGTCTCCGTCTGTTCCCCGACGCCGACGGCAAGATGAACCTCGCGCTTGCCGATGTGAACGGACGCGTGCTCGTGGTGAGTCAGTTCACGCTCTACGGCGACGCACAGAAGGGGAGACGGCCCAGTTTTATTGATGCGGCGCGGCCTGAGGTCGCGATTCCTCTTTATGAGCGCTTCGTGCAGTTGTTGCGCGAACGCGGACTCAATGTTGAGACCGGCGAGTTCGGCGCGATGATGGACGTTGAGCTTGTCAACGATGGTCCCGTCACCCTTTGGCTCGAACGATGACGCT
The DNA here is from genome assembly GCA_043753285.1 of Gemmatimonas sp. Taxonomy (GTDB): domain Bacteria; phylum Gemmatimonadota; class Gemmatimonadetes; order Gemmatimonadales; family Gemmatimonadaceae; genus Pseudogemmatithrix. The sequence continues at coordinate 3,385 of JAYUWY010000432.1, forward strand.
TCGTGTGATTCTCGCTTCGCAGTCCCCGCGCCGGCGCGAGTTGCTTGCGCTCATCGGTGTGGAGCACGAAGTGATGCCGGCTGATATCAATGAAGATGTGCGCGCCGGGGAGGAAGCCGTGCCATACACCGAACGCCTCGCGCGCGAGAAGGCTGCGGTGATCGCCGCCAAGCATCCCGACGCCTACGTGATTGCTGCAGACACGACGGTCGTTGTGGACGGCGACATCGTCGGCAAGCCCGTGGACGTCGCTGATGCCCGCGCGATGCTGCGTCGTTTGAGCGGACGCTCGCACATTGTGTGCACGGGTATCGCCGTCGCACACGGCAAGCGCACAGAAAGCGCAGTAGAGCAGGTGGGCGTCACGTTCCGCGCACTCACGGACGCTGAGATCGTCGCGTACGTCGCGACGGGTGAGCCGATGGATAAAGCGGGCGCCTACGGCATCCAGGGCTGGGGCGCGACGATTGTCGAGCGCGTGGATGGAGACTACTTCAGCGTCATGGGATTGGGATTACGCCGGTTGGTGGACTTGTTCGGACGGCACGGGGTGCGTTACGGATTCGGGAATGGGTTGGAGACGTAAGACTTAAGAGGGAAGGAAACAGCGGCCCACACTGAGCTTCAGTGCGGCCCGCCGTTGCAGGTACCTCACGTCTCAAGTCTCACGTCTCAAGTCTCAGTGCGCATCCGCCTGCGGCAAAGTCGGCAGCCCCTTCACAGTCTTAGCATGCACCGCCGACATCGGGCTGGCGTCAATCGTGCGCCAGATGTTCACGACGAAGCAACCGGCACCAATCGCCGACAGCGTGCCGCCAACGGCAATCAGCGACTGCGCCGGCCCGAAACCGTGCACGCGCGTGATGAAGCCGCTCGCCATAAAGATGAGCCCGCTCTGCGCCGCCCAGAACTGCACCTCAGCCACGCGGCGGTACACCAGCGGTTGGCCAAAGAACCGCGGGACGACATGCAGCGCCACCCCGTAGATCATCTGCGCCACGAAGCCGAGTAAGGCCATGTGCAGATGCGCGGTGCGGTATGCCGTGAGTGCCGGCACGAACGCCATCGTGAGCGCCAACAGAACCGCGCACGAAAGCCAGACTAAGCTGCTCTTGAGAAATGCTCGGACGAACCAGTCCACGGGGATGCTCCAAGACGGAAGACTGAAGACGGAAGCTAGGCGTGCAGCAGCTGAGCGAGTGCTTTGGGTCGTGCAATGAGATCGGCCAAACTGTAGCGGTCAAGCACGGCGAAGAACGCGCTGAGTGCTTCATCGAGCGCTGGCGCGAGCGCACAGGCTGGCGCGATGGGACACCGGTTGGTGAGTGGATCAAAGCACTCCACCAACGTCAGGTTGTCCTCCGTGGCGCGCACGACTTCGCCGACGATGATGTCCTCGGGTGTGCGCGCCAAGCGCACGCCGCCGTCGCGGCCGCGTGTCGTCTCCACGTACGACGCCTGCGCCAACCGTGCAATCACCTTCGCGACGTGGTCTTCGCTCATCCCCATCCGCCGCGAAATATCTGCGATGCGCACGGGCGTGTCCGTCTGGTGAATGCCCAGGTAAATCAGCGCCCGGAGCGCGTTGTCAGTATGCCGAGTGAGTCGCATCGCTTGCACCATCTCCCTTAGGCGATTCCCTGACACCAAATCCGGCGTTTCCGGACTAGTTCAAAGGTGCAAGTAATATGCACCTTTGAGACGTTCAGCACAAGAGGCGCGTGCCGAACTCGCAAACCATCCTATTTCATCGAGGTTCCAATGTTCTCCCTTTCCCGCAACCGCCTGATACTCGGCGCCGCGCTCCTTGGGGCCGTCGGGGTTGGGTACGCGTGTTCGGGCAACCGAACGTCTTCGCTTGCCGGCAACGCTGGTAACGCTCAGCGCGTGTACGTCGCGCCGGGTGAGTACGACGAGCTCTACGCCTTCCTCTCCGGTGGATTCTCCGGCCAGGTAGGCGTCTATGGTATTCCGTCGGGCCGTCTGCTCAAAGTGATTCCCGTCTTCTCGCAGAACGCCGAGAATGGCTGGGGCTACTCCGAAGAAACCAAGCCGATGCTCGAGACCTCCTATGGATTCATTCCGTGGGACGATCTCCATCACACGGCGCTCTCACAGACCAATGGTGAAGACGACGGGCGTTGGCTCTTCGTGA
>JAYUWY010000433.1:0-2824 GCA_043753285.1 Gemmatimonas sp.
GTGCCCGCGGTGTGCGCGAGCAGTTCTTCGAGCGCCGTCACCGAGAGCGATGCGCGAGTGCCAGCGGCGCGCAACACGTCGAGCGATTCGTCGGGCACCGCGTCGCCGTGCACGCGGAGCAGCGAACGCAGTAGCGCAAACACGGTTCCCTTTACGGCAACGAGCAACTCGAGCGTGCTCAGCGGCTCTGCGCCGACGGCGATGATACCGCGTCGCAGATGCAGCAGCGCACCCATGGCCTCGTACTCCAACTGGCGACGCACGTCGTTGATCGCGACGGTTTGCAATTGTGGCAGCGCACCGTGGAGCACGCGGTGGCGTGCGGCGATGTCGGCATGCTCCATGGCGAATACGTCGCGGCTCGAGCGCCACTCGGCCTCGGTAAGAATCAGCGGCGCCCGATGTCCGGCTTTTTGCCACGTGCGCACGTGCACGCCGGCGTCGTGGAGTGCACGCGGATTCAGCGTGCGCACAATGACAAGCAGGTTGACGTCGGAGCCGCGATCGGGCTCCGGACGCGTTGCCGCAGATCCATAGAGCACGATTGCGGTGCACGCGTTGCCAAAGGATGTCGCGAGCTCGGTCGCGAAGGACTGCACAGTCATAGTTGCCACCTAAAACCTCCCGCCGGAGCCGCCACCAGAGAATCCACCACCGCCTCCGAAACCACCGAAGCCGCCACCACCACCAAAACCACCGCCGCCGAATCCACCACCACCGAAGCCACCGCCCATGGGGAACGGAAGGAACGTGGGGCCGCGTCGTCCGCGCCCACCTCGTCCACCGCGCCCAGAGTTAATGAGTGAGATGATGACGAAGATGGCCATGATGATTAGGCCGGGCGGAATATTGATGCGTCGCGCGCGCTGCTTGGGCGGCACGAGTGTTGAATCAAGTGCAAACGCAAACTCTGTTGCGTAGCGCTCAGCGAGGCGCGCCGTGATCAGCGCGAGTCCTTCGCCGTAGTCGCCGCGCGCGAGTAGCGGCGTGGCTTCGCGGCGAATGTCCCCCGCGACAGCATCCGGAATAAATCCTTCCGCGCCTTGGCCCACAGCGATGAAGATCTGTCCGCTGCCATCGCTCGCTGTTTCTTTGGGAATGAGCAGCACGACGATACCCGCGTTGCGCGCTCTGTCGCCGATCGCCGCCTTGGACCCAACGCCCCAGGCGCGACCAATCTCGAGGGCGATGTCGCCCGCATCACGCGCACCGATGTCGCGCAGCGTGACAATGGCAATCTCACCCCGACTGCCGGCCTGCACAATCTCGACGAGCCGCGTCATGCGCGCTTCGACGTCCGCCGAAATCACATCAGCGAAGTCGCTGACGAATCCAATGGGACGCGCGGGAACGAGCGACGGTTGGGCGCCAAGCGAGAACTGCGCGGCGCTGAGTAGAAAGCAGAGTGCAACGAGGCGACGGATCACGTCTTCTACTACGCTTGCAGCACGGGAAGGTTACGAATCTTTTCTGCCCATTCTTTGGGCCCCGACTCGTGCACGTTCGCACCGGCGGCGTCGACGGCAACCGTCACGGGCATTTCTTCGACGTCAAATTCGTAAATGGCTTCCATGCCGAGATCTTCGAACGCGACAACGCGCGACGAACGAATCGCCTTAGAGACGAGATACGCGGCGCCACCAACGGCCATCAGGTAGGCCGCCTTGTGCTTACGAATTGCTTCGAGTCCCGTAGGACCGCGCTCGGCTTTACCAATCATCGCGATGAGACCCGTCTGCGCGAGCATCATCTCAGTGAACTTGTCCATACGCGTCGCCGTCGTCGGGCCTGCAGGGCCGACGGCTTCTTCGCGCACGGGATCGACCGGACCGACGTAGTAGATGACGCGATTCGTGAAGTCCACGCCGTTGGGAAGCTTCTCACCCTTCGCGAAGATGTCAGCAATACGTTTGTGCGCTGCATCGCGACCGGTGAGCAGTTTGCCGTTGAGCAGCAAACGATCGCCCGCCTTCCATGACGCGACGATGGCAGGCGTAAGGGCGTTGAGATCTACCCGCTTCGCGTTCACGTCAGGCATCCATGTGACATCGGGCCAATCGGCGAGCGACGGGACGGCGAGCTTCGCTGCACCAGAGCCATCGAGATGGAAGTGCGCATGCCGAGTGGCGGCGCAATTGGGAATCATCGCGATGGGCTTCGACGCCGCGTGCGTGGGATAATCCCAAATCTTGACGTCGAGCACGGTCGAGAGTCCGCCGAGCCCCTGCGCGCCGATGCCAAGCGCGTTGATCTTGTCGCAGAGCTCGATACGGAGTTCTTCGATCTTGTTCTGGGGGCCGCGCTTCTTGAGCTGCGCCATATCGATTGGCTCCATCAGCGATTCCTTCGCCATCACCATCGCCTTCTCAGCGGTGCCGCCAATGCCAATGCCGAGCATGCCTGGTGGACACCAGCCAGCACCCATTGTTGGAACGGTTTTCATGACCCAATCGACGATAGAGTCGCTGGGGTTGAGCATGGCGAACTTGGATTTGTTTTCCGAGCCACCGCCCTTGGCGGCGAGTTTGACTTCGACGTGATGGCCGGGCACAACTTCGTAGTGCACGACGGCAGGCGTGTTGTCGCGTGTGTTCTTCCGCGAGAACGCTGGGTCGGAGACGATTGATGCGCGCAGTGTGTTGTCGGTGTTGAGATATGCGCGACGCACACCTTCGTTCACCATGTCCTGAATGGAGAGCTTGGCGTCCCAGCGAACATCCATGCCAATCTTGAGAAACACCACGACGATGCCGGTGTCTTGGCAAATGGGGCGATGACCTTCGGCGCACATCCGCGAGTTCGTGAGGATCTGCGCGATGGCGTC
>JAYUWY010000434.1:0-2817 GCA_043753285.1 Gemmatimonas sp.
CGTGCGATCCACAAACAACAGCGACATCAGCCACAGAACGCCGACGGTGACGTGCGCACCGTGGAAGCCCGTGAGCGTGAAGAACGTGGAGCCAAACAGATTCGTCTTCACGGTGAGTCCTTCGTGCACGAACGCCGTGAACTCGTAGGCCTGGAAGCCGAGGAACGTGGTGCCGAGCATCGCGGTGACGAGCAACCAGAGCTGCGAGGAGCGCTGCGCGCGCGTCCACCAGCCTGCGCCAGCGGGCAGCGGCACGCCCTTGAGCTGTACAGCCTGGAGCGCGAGCACCATCGCGAACGATGACGCAAGCAGTACGAACGTCGATGCCGACGTCACTGGGATATCGAGAATGGGCTTGAAGACCTTACCAGCCGCATCCACGTACTCGGTGTGCGGGAACGGCCCGACAAGCGAGCGTCCCTTGTAGATCAAATACGTCGCGATGAGCGACGCGAACAGCATGCACTCCGACCCAATGAACGCCCAGATGGCAATCTTGCGATTGTCGAGCCCGGTCGTGGTGTAGTGCGTGTGCGCGTGGCCGTCGTGGCCTTCAGCAGTATGTGCAGACATTGGTCAATGGCTCCGGTTACTCGAGGGGGCTGGTGAGCCACAGATACAGGCCCGCAACCATCGCCATCGCGCCACCAATCGTGACGGTCAAGAACACGGCAAACATATCGTTGCGGAGGAACAGCAGACCGCAGAACATCACGACCATCGCCACTGCCGTGAAGAACGGCTTGGACGTGGGCAGCGGCATCGGAATGCCGAGTTCCTTGGCGGTGAAGCGTTCAGTTTCTTCGTGCACCGGCACGGCGTGCGCGTCGGTGATCGTCATCGCATCAGCGTGCGAGTGATCGATGCCCGCTGTCATCTTCGGATCCTTCAAATCCCACAGCGGATAGCGCGACGAGACTTCGGGGATCTGCGCGAAGTTGTATTCCGGTGGCGGCGACGGGATTGACCATTCCAGCGTCGGTGCGCCCCACGGATCGTTGCCAGCAACAACACCCGTCTTGTGGCTGCGGATGAAGTTCCACACAAAGATCGACGTGGCCACCACCAGCATATACGTGCCGTACGTCGCCATCAGGTTGAACAGGTCAAAGCCCTGCCCCGCATCATATGTATAGATGCGGCGCGACATGCCGAGCAGGCCGCTGAAGTGCATCGGGAAGAACGTGAGGTTCATGCCGATGAAGTTCAGCCAGAAGTGCCAGTTACCGAGCGTCTCATTGAGATGTCGGCCGGTCATCTTCGGGTAATAAAAGTAGATACCGGCGAAGATGCCCATGATCGAGCCGCCGAACAGCACGTAGTGGAAGTGCGCCACCACGAAGTATGTGTCCGTCTGCTGCAAGTCAGCTGGCGGCGACGAGTGCATCACGCCAGAGATGCCACCGATGGTGAACATCGCAATCAACGCGATTGCAAACTTCATCGGCACGGTGAAACGAATCTCACCGGCCCACATCGTGGCGATCCAGTTAAAGATCTTCACGCCCGTCGGAATCGCGATGAGCATCGTCATCAGCGAGAAGATCGAGTCGGCAACGGCGCCCATGCCCACCGCGAACATGTGGTGGGCCCACACGCCGAAGCCGAGGAAGCCGATCATGATGCCCGAGTACACCATCACGTTGTAGCCAAACAGCGGCTTCTTCGAGAAGGTGGGCAGCACTTCGGACACGAGACCGAAGGCGGGCAGAATGAGGATATACACCTCTGGATGGCCGAACACCCAGAACAAGTGCTGCCACAACAGCGGGTCAGCGCCGGCGGCAATCGCGTAGAAGTTCGTGCCGAAGAAGCGATCCATCAGCAAGAAGAACAGCGCAACCGTGATTACCGGAAACGCGAGCACAATCAAGAACTGCACAACGAACGACATCCACGTGAACATCGGCATCCGCATCAGGCTCATCCCTGGGGCGCGAAGATTGATGATCGTCGTGATGAAGTTGAACGCTGCCGCGAGCGACGAAACACCAAGGATCTGGAGGCCAAGCACCCAGAAGTCGATGTTCGGGCCCGACGAGAATCGCGTGGTCGTCAGCGGCGCATAACCGAACCAGCCGGCGTTGGGCGCGACGTGAAACAGAATGGGCAGCGTGATGAAGATGCCGCCGAGCAAGTACACCCAGTACGAGAACGCATTGAGTCGCGGGAAGGCGACGTCACGCGCGCCAATCTGTAGCGGAATGAGATAGTTGAAGAACGCAGCTGACAGCGGCATCACGGCAAGGAACACCATCGTTGTTCCGTGCATCGTGAACAGCTGGTTGTACGTCTCGGCGCTCACGAAACCCATATTCGGCTTCATCAGCTGCGTGCGCATCAGAACGGCTTCGAAGCCGCCGACGAGAAAGAAAAAGAGCGCGGTCCAGAGGTACAACGTGCCGATCCGCTTGTGATCGACCGTCGTGATCCAACTCCAGATCCCGGTATTTGCCGACGGCGCCGCAGCGGTCGTGGAGGCAGTAGTGCTAGCCATTGATCAGGATCTCCCGGTCACTTGAGCGACCGCAGATACGCCACGACATCGGCGATCTGCGCGTCGGTGAGGCCCGCAGTCACGGGGCCCTTAAGAATCGGCTCGTATTCGCCAATACCAATCACGTTCATCTGCGCGCCGGGCTTCATCAGCTTGGCGTTCTTAATCCAGCGTGCGAGATGGTGATCGTCGTTGGGAAACAGGCCGCCGCCCAGCGTGTGGCGCGAGGCGAAGTGCGTAAGGTTCGGTCCGAGCGTGCTCACCGCCATCGGGTTTCCACCGATGGTGTGGCAGCCGATGCACCCGCCCATCATGAACGA
>JAYUWY010000435.1:0-12435 GCA_043753285.1 Gemmatimonas sp.
GGTGTCAGCGACGTGAGCGTCGCCGGACCTGGCTTCATCAACATTCGACTCGACACCGCAGAGATCACGTCGGGCCTCGCGCGCGTGCTCGCGGCTGGCGAGACCTGGGGCCGCGGCGTTGGCGGTGCGGGCAAAGTCGCGAACGTCGAGTTCGTCTCGGCGAATCCCACGGGCCCGTTGCACGTCGGTCACGGACGTCAGGCCGCGCTTGGCGATTCGATTGCTGCGCTGTTGAGCTCGCAGGGCTACACGGTGCAGCGCGAGTTCTACTACAACGACGCGGGTGTGCAGATTGCGAATCTCGCGAAGAGCACGCAGGCGCGTTTGCGCGAACTCGCTGGCGCACCGCTCGAGATTCCCGAGGGCGGCTACCACGGCGCGTACATCAAGGACATCGCAACGACGTACGCTGCGGAGTTTCCGTCCGATAAGCTGGGCGAAGACTTCGAGCAGGTGCGTCAAGTTGCGGTGCGCGAGCTGCGCAAAGAACAGGATCTCGATCTGCGCGCCTTCGGCGTGAAGTTCGACTTCTACTATCTCGAAAGCTCTCTCTACACGGACGGCTTGGTCGATAAAACGGTCGCGCGTTTGCAGGAGACGGGGCACACCTTCGAAGACGACGGCGCGCTCTACTTGCGCACCACCGACTACGGCGACGACAAAGATCGCGTGATGCGTAAGCGGGACGGCACGATGACCTACTTCCTGCCCGACGTCGCATATCACGTCACGAAGTTCCAGCGCGGCTTCACGCGCGCCATCAACGTGCAGGGTGCAGACCATCACGGCACCACGGCACGCGTGCGCGCTGGTCTGCAAGCGCTCGAGATGGGCATTCCGCAGGGCTACCCGGAATACGTGCTGCACCAGATGGTGACGGTGGTGAAGGGCGGCGAAGAGGTGAAGATTTCCAAGCGCGCCGGCAGCTACGTCACCGTGCGCGACCTCATCGACGAAGTGGGCCGCGACGCGGTGCGCTACTTCTTCCTGATGCGAAAGGGCGATTCACAGCTGGTGTTTGATGTGGATCTCGCCCGCGCGCAGAGTGAAGAAAACCCGGTCTACTACATCCAGATGGCACACGCCCGCGTGTGCAACATCTTCCGCGTCGGTGAAGTGGATTCGTCCACGGTCACCGGCGACGGTGTGAACTGGGCTGTATTGGATTCCGTGGAAGAGCGCGAACTCGCCAAGGCGATTCTCGACTGGCCGGCATTCGTCGCGAAGGCTGCGGAAGAACTCGAACCGCATCGCGTGGCCAACTGGCTGCTCGAAACCGCGCGCCTCGTGCACACCTGGTACCACAAGCACCACGTGCTCGGCGAAGCGCCCGAAGTCACCCAGGCGCGGCTTGCACTAGCAAAGGCTGTAAGAATCACGCTGGCCAACGGATTGGGTCTGCTCGGTATCACCGCACCTGAGCGGATGTAAGTTCTTAACTGCTTCACCACGAAGGCACGAAGGAACAACGTGGTGAAGTCGGTCGAGAAGCAGCAGATTCGATGCGCGCTCGCAGTACTTCGTGCCTTCGTGGTGAAAGCAGTCGCAGTTCCCTTGAAGCTTCCGTCATCCGTCCGAGACCTAGATGAGCGTGCTTGTCGTTGGATCCGTCGCCCTCGATTCCGTTGAGACTCCCTTCGGCAAAGCCGATGAAGTCCTCGGCGGCTCCGCCAACTACTTCTCCGCATCGGCCTCGCACCAGACGAAGGTGCAGCTCGTCGGTGTCGTCGGCAGCGACTATCCGATGGAGAAGCTCGAGCCGCTGAAGGCGCGCGGCATCGACTTCGCTGGCCTCGAGCAGATGGAAGGCGAGTCCTTCCGTTGGCGCGGACGTTACCGCCACGATCTCAACTCGGCAGAAACGCTCGAGACGCGCCTCGGCGTGTTCTCGCATTTCCGTCCGAAGATTCCTACGCAGTTCAAGTCGGCCGAGTATGTGTTCTTGGCCAATATCGATCCGCGCCTGCAGCTCGAAGTCTTGGCGCAGGTGAGCAAGCCCAAGCTCGTGGCGTGCGACACGATGAATTTCTGGATCGAGTCGCGTCGTCCGGACTTGCTCGAGTTGCTGGGCAAGGTGGATCTCATCACGCTCAATGACGGCGAAGCGCGTCAGCTCACGGAGAAGTCCAATCTCGTGGCGGCGGCGAAGTGGATTCTTGAGCGCGGTCCCAAGACGGTGCTCATCAAGAAGGGCGAGCACGGTGCATTTATGTTCACGAAGGACACCGTCTTCCACGCACCGGCGTATCCGCTGGAGAGCGTGTTCGATCCGACCGGTGCAGGCGACTCGTTCGCTGGCGGCTTCATGGGCTGGCTCGCGCGCACGGGTGACTTGAGCGAGGCCAACATGCGCCGCGCCGTCATCGTCGGTAGCGCGATGGGCTCGTTCGTGGTGGAAGGCTTCTCGCTGACGCGTTTGCTCGAGATCACCAGCGCGGATATCGATCGTCGCGTGGGCGAGTTCCACAAGCTCGTCACGTTTGATCGAGCGCTCGAAGCGTGAGCACGTCTGAGAAGCTGACCTACGCGAGCGCCGGCGTTGATATCGACGCCGCGGATGACTCCAAGCATCGCATCAAGAAGCTCGTCGAGAGCACGTTTACTGCGGGCGCGCGCGGCGCGTTTGGTGGATTCGGCGGAATGTTTCGTGTGCCCGAGGGTGCGAAGAAGCCGCTGCTCGTCGCGAGCGCAGACGGTGTCGGCACGAAGATCAAGTCGGCGATCGAGGCAGATCGTCACGATACGATTGGCCACTGCCTCGTCAATCACTGCGTGAACGACATTCTCGTGCAGGGCGCGAAGCCGATGTTCTTTCTCGACTACGTCGCGTTCGGCAAGTTGATTCCATCGGTTGTCGAAGCTGTGGTCGCTGGAGTGAGCGCGGGTTGCCGCGAGAACGGCGCGTCGTTGATTGGCGGTGAGACGGCGGAAATGCCGGGCGTGTACACACCGCCGGACTACGATCTCGCGGGATTCGTGGTGGGCTGGGTAGAAGAAGACGAAGTGATCACGTCTGCTGGTGTGAAGGACGGCGATGTGCTCGTCGGCTTGGCTTCCACTGGCTTGCACACCAACGGCTATTCGTTGGCTCGTCGCATTGTGAGCGAACGACTCAAGCTTGGCCCAAACGATGTCTTTCCGGAGCACGAAGGCAAGACGGTCGCTGACGTGATGCTCGCCGTCCACCGCACCTACCTGCCGATTCTCGGTGGCGCGCTGAACAAGGTGCACGCGATGGCCCACATCACCGGTGGAGGGATCCCCGGGAACCTAGATCGAGCCTTACCGTCACATCTTGACGCTCTAGTGGACACAAAGGCGTGGGAAATCCCAGCTTTGTTCCGGGTACTAGAAGCGGCCGGGCAGGTTGACCGTGCGGAGATGTACCGCGCGTTCAATATGGGAGTCGGGATGATTGTGATTACCGACACAGCCGGCGCGTCATATATTCGTGATGTTGCATCACAAGCCGGTGTCGCGAATTGGAACATCGGTCACATCCGCCCAGGTACGGGTCGGGTTCACCTCGTTTAGCTATGGAGTCTTACCAAATGCGTCGTTTCTTGGTTGCGTCGTTTGCAGTCGCCGCGATGTCCTTCTCTGCGCCAGCCTCCGTGCAGGCGCAGCAGTGCGCCGCCGGTAGCGATCCGCTCGCCGACGATGCTTGCGCTGTTGGCCGCGACTTCCTGTTGTACATGGCGCCGCAGCTGGGCACCTCGCTCGTCGGTGGTTCCCACACGATCGGCCTCAACTCGAACATGGGCGGCTTCCCGCGCTTCGCCATCGCGCTGCGCGGCAATGCGGTGCAGGGTTCGCGTCCGGTGATCGACAACTTGTCGCCGGGTGCGGCGACGGTGAAGGACTTTGAGACCGAAGATCAGATCCTCGGCCTCCCGGCAGTCGACTTCGCACTTGGTATCACCAAGGGCTTCAACCTCGGCGTGACGCGCATCGGCGGCATCGATTTGATCGGTGGCGCGACGTATGTGCCGGAGTTCGAGGAACAGGACTTCTCGCTCGCTGCGCCTGATGGTTCGCTGTCGCTTGCGTACGGCGCTCGCGTGGGCCTCTTGCAACAGTCTGCGTTCATCCCGGGAATCGCCTTCTCGTGGATGAAGCGCGATATGCCGACGCTTGATCTCACCAGCACCATCGCTGGCGGCGACCAGCTCTCCATCACGAACCTCGCCATCAAGAGCACCTCGTGGCGTTTGTCGGCGCAGAAGAACTTCCTGCTCTTCCAGTTCGGCGCCGGCATCGGCGGCGACAATTACGATTTCAATGCTGACGTCGCGGCTTCCGTGGACGCTGGCACGACCAACGGTTCGTTCAACGCCTCGCAAAAGATGGACCGCACCACGATGTATGGCACGGTCGGCATCAACCTCTTCCTGTTCAAGATCGTGGGCGAAGTCGGTCAGGTGAGCGGTGGCAGCGCTCCGACCTTCAACAACTTCGCGGTACCGGCGGACACGAAGCGCACCTACGGCACGATCGGTATCCGGTTCGGCAAGTAAGCTCCACTAGTCTCGTGACCCCAGCACTCGGCCCGCTCGACGGGGCCTACATGCGCCGCGCGCTCGAATTGGCGCGGCGCGGCTGGGGGCAGACGGCGCCGAACCCTATGGTCGGCGCCGTCGTCGTTCGCGATGGTGTCGTCCTCGCGGAAGCATTCCACGCGCGCTTCGGCGGCCCGCACGCTGAGGCCGCTGCACTCGCGCTGCTGCCCAAGAAAGGCGCGCAGGGTGCGGACGTGTACGTCACCCTCGAGCCCTGTGCGCACCACGGCAAAACTCCGCCCTGCGCCGACGCGCTCATCAAAGCCAAGGTTGCGCGTGTCATCGTCGCCACGCGCGATCCTAATCCAGCCGCGGCTGGCGGCATTGAACGACTTCGCGAAGCGGGCATCGAAGTTGTCGTCGGAATGGAACAGGGCGCAGCGGACGAGCTGAACGCGCCGTTCTTGTTTGCGGCCACGCGTGAAGACCGGCCGTTCATCACGCTCAAACTCGCGCTCTCTGCCGAAGGCGCCATCGCGCCCGCGGGTGGTCGCCAGCACTGGCTCACAGGGCCCGAATCCAAGCGGCTCGTGCACGCACTGCGCGCGGGCGCCGATGCCATCGCCGTGGGCGTTGGCACTGTGCTCGCCGATGATCCGCTCCTTACGGTGCGCGAGGCGCCAGAGCCTCGCGTTGCTCCCAAACGCCTCGTCTTTGACCGCACGGCACGTATTCCACTCAGCAGCAAACTCGTCAAGACCGCGCGCGAAACTCCGCTCGCTATCCTCGCAGAGCAACCCGACCCTGCGCGCATGGCCGCCCTCGCGGCGATGGGCATCGAAGTCACCACCGCGCCCGACCTCTCCGGCCACCTTCGGGGGCTTCGCACCCGCGGCGTCCGGCATCTGTTCGCCGAACCGGGGGACGCGCTGGGCCGCGCCCTGTTAGCGGGCCGTTTTGTGGACCGGCTGATTATCTTTAGGACGTCCGTCCTTCTGGGGCCGGACGCCCTCGCCGGAGTCGGGAAGTTCCTGCCGTCGGCTGAGGGGGGTGCAGGATGGGATGTGGTGGACGCCCAGCAACTGGGCGCGGACCAACTCACCATCTACAAGCAGTCTGCACCTCGCTGATTTCACTCCACGCGGCGCCGATGTTCACTGGCCTGATTACAGCGGTTGGCGAGATCGTTGCGGTCTCCTCTACGGAGGCCGGACGAGAACTCGTGATTGCGGCACCGTACGATGAACTCACGCTCGGCGAATCCATCGCGTGCAGCGGTGTGTGCTTGACCGTGCGTGAGTTTATGCCAGGCCGCTTCACCGTGGGCGCGGTAGTGACCACGCTCGATCGCACGGCGATTGGCGAGTGGAAGGTTGGCGATAAAATCAATTTGGAACGCGCGATGGCCGTCGGCGACAAGCTCGGCGGTCATATTGTGCAAGGTCACGTCGATGGCGTCGGCGACGTGATCGCCGCGCACCAGCGTGACGACGCGTGGATTCTCGACGTGCGCGTCCCCGACGACATCGATGACCTCCTTGTGCCCCGCGGCTCGATCGCGGTGGACGGTGTGAGTCTCACGGTGGTCGAACTTCCCGCGCCGAATGTGATGCGCCTCAGCATTATCGAACACACGCTTCGCCATTCCACGTTGGGGAGCCTCGGGGTCGGTCACCGGGTTCATCTCGAAGGGGATATTCTGGCGAAGCATCTCAAGCGCCTCGCGGCGCCACTACTGAGAACGTGAACATGTTTGGAACCATTGAGCAGGCTCTTGAAGACCTCAAGGTCGGCAAGTTTATCGTCGTCGCAGACGACGAAGATCGCGAGAACGAAGGCGACTTAATTGGCGCCGCTGAGTTCATCACGCCGGAGATGGTGAACTTTTTGATGCACGCGAAGGGGATGATTTGCGTCGCACTCAGCCCGGAGCGCGTCACGCATCTCAATCTCGAGATGATGGGCTCCGAGAACACGGACGCACTGCGCACGGCGTACACCGTCACTGTGGACGGCGCCCCGCGCCACGGCGTGACGACGGGCATCAGCGCGAGCGACCAAGCGACGACGATTCGTCTTGTGGCGGATCCGAAAAGTGTACCGAGCGATTTGCGTCGCCCAGGCCACGTGCATCCGTTGCGCGCGCGCGAAGGTGGCGTGCTACAGCGCGTGGGGCACACGGAAGCCGCCGTGGACTTCATGCGTCTCGCGGGATTGCAGCCCGCGGGCGTGATATGCGAAATCCTCAAGGACGATGGCTCGACGGCCAAGCGGAAGGATCTCGAAGCCTTCAGCATGACGCACGGACTCACGTTTGTGACGGTCGCGCAGCTCGTGGCGTATCGGTTGCAGAATGAGCGCCTCGTGCACCGCGAAGCCGAAGCGCGCCTGCCTACTGAGTTCGGTGAGTTTGAACTCATCGGGTATCGCAATGACGTGGACAAGCGTGAGCATGTGGCGCTCGTCTACGGTGACGTTGCGGACGGCGAAGATGTGTTGGTGCGCATGCACTCCAAGTGCCTCACCGGCGACACGTTCCATTCGCTGCGTTGCGATTGCCATTGGCAGCTGCACGAAGCAATGCGCCTCGTGGTCGCGTCGGGCCGCGGTGTGATTGTGTACCTCGATCAAGAAGGGCGGGGCATTGGCTTGCTCAACAAGCTCAAGGCTTATCAGTTGCAGGATCAGGGTGCAGACACCGTGGAAGCCAATGAGCGACTCGGCTTCGCTCCTGATATGCGCAACTACGGCATTGGCGCGCAGATCCTGCTCGACTTGGGTCTCAAGTCTATTCGCCCAATCACGAACAATCCTAAGAAGCTCGTGGGACTTGAAGGCTACGGCCTCAAGCTCGGCGAGCGCGTGGCCGTGTGCTCGCCGCCGAACCGTGAGAACGAGGCGTATCTCGAGACCAAGGTGACGAAGATGGGCCACCTGAGGGCGGTGTAATGGCAGAGTTCATCGGCGTACCCAGCGGTGAGAACCGTCGCGTGGTCATCGTAGTGAGTCGGTTTAACGAGCACATCACGCAGAAGTTGCTCGATGGTGCGCTGGAGTGCTGCCTCAAGCACGGCGCAGAGCTCGACGACGTGGATGTGCTGTGGGTGCCGGGCGCGTGGGAGATTCCGCCCGCGATGATGAAAGCGATGCACACCGATCGCTACGACTGCGCCGTGGCGTTGGGCGCGGTTATTCGCGGCGAGACTCCACACTTTGATTTCATTGCGGGCGAGACGAATCGCGCGCTGTCGCTGCTGCAGGGTGAGTTCGGCGTGCCCATCGGCAACGGCGTGCTCACCACCGATACGATGGCACAGGCCGAAGCGCGCGCCGGCGGCGCGCACGGCAACAAGGGATGGGATGCGGCAATTGCTGCACTCGAGATGACCGACCTGTTCGGCCGTCTCGATCAAATGACTGATAGCGACGAATAATGGCTCGCGTTGAAACCCGCGGGCGCGCTCGCGCTCTGCAAGCACTGTACGCCTGGGACGTTCGCAAGGACGCCGCCCCGCTCACGCGCATCTCACAACTCGTGTGGGACGATCTCGCGATCGCACCGGACGAGCGTGAGTTCGCGAACGCACTCATTCAATTGATTGTCGCCGATCAAAAGGCGATGGACGCTGAGCTGAGCGAAGTCACTACCAACTGGCGCTTGGAGCGACTCGGTCACATCGAGCGCTGCGTGCTGCGTCTGGGTGCGGCCGAGCTCACGCAGGGCGGCACGCCACCGCGTGTGGTGATTCAAGAATGTGTGCGCCTCGCCGAACGATTTGGTTCGGGGCCGAGCGCACGCTTTGTGAACGGAGTACTCGATGCGCTCGCGCGTCGAATGGGTCGGCTCGCTTGAAGATCGTCGCGGTAAACTGGCAAGACAGCGAGAATCCGTTGGGTGGTGGTGCAGAAACACATTTGCACGAGATTCTCGATCGGCTCGCGGCGTGGGGACACGAAGTGGTGCTCCTCTGCGGCGGGTGGCCTGGCTGTGCGCCGCGTGTGACGAAGCACGGTGTGGAGATTCATCGCGTGGGCACACGGCAGACGTTTGCATTGCACGCGCGTGCGTATTGGGAGAAGCATCTCGTGCAGCGGCAGTTCGATGTGCTCTATGAGGACATCAACAAGATGCCGTTGTTTACGACGCGCTGGAGTGGGCCGCAGCGCGTGGTGGTGGTCGTGCCACATTTGTTTGGCGGCGCGGCGTTTCAAGAGTTGAATCCGATTCTGGCGTCGGCCGTGTGGTTGTCCGAACGTCCGATTCCGTGGATGTATCGCGGCGTGCCGTTTCAGGCCATCAGCGAGAGCACGGGCGACGATTTGGTGGAGCGCGGCATTGCGCGCGATCTTGTGAAGGTGATTCCGCCTGGCGTGAGCTTCGACTACTACACGCCCGACGCGTCGGCGCGCTCGGCGCGGCCCACGTTTGCGTATTTGGGCCGCTTGAAGAAGTACAAAGGCGTGGATCTTGTGATTCGCGCGTTTGCCCGGATGGCGCACCAGGATGCCGTCCTCGAGATTGCTGGTGCGGGCGACTATCGCCCGGCGCTCGAACGTCTGGTCGATGCGCTTGCCCTGCGCCAGCGCGTGCGCTTTCTTGGCTTTATCACTGAAGCAGAGAAGTTGGCACTGCTTCGTCGCGCATGGGTAGTATCGTTAGCAAGCCCGAAGGAAGGTTGGGGGCTCACCAACGTGGAAGCAGAAGCATGTGGAACGCCGGTGGTGGCGTCCGATTCGCCAGGCATTCGCGAGTCGGTGCGGCACGGAGAGACGGGGTTCTTGGTGCCGCACGGCGATGTCGCAGCGATGGCTGCCGCGTATGATCGCTTGGCCGCATCGCCAGAGCTGGTGTCGCAGATGGGCGCGAAGGCTCGAGTCTTCGCGGAATCCTTCACCTGGGAGCGATGCGCGCGCGAAACCGAAGCGCACATGCACTCGGTCATCACTCACGGAGGTAGAGGCTAGTGGAAATCGTCATCCATTCGCATCATGCGGCGGTCTCGGAATACATGCGCAAGCGCGCGGTGCGCGCGGTGGAGCGGGCCGCCACGCGCGTTCCGCAGATTGTTGAAGGCATCATCCGTTTTGAAGAAGACGGCCCCACGCGTCGCGTCACGGTGACGCTGCGTGCGCCCAAGCACCACGACTTGATGGGCAAGGGCGAGGGGCGGTTCTACGGCCCGGCGCTCACGGCCGCGGTCGCCAAGGTGTTGGCGCAGGCCAATCGCGAGAAGCGCTCGCACGGCCGCGCCGGCGGGAAGCGTCCGAAGCGAACCCGCGAGTAGGTTCGCGGATTCTATGGCGATGCTCACCGTCGGTGCGCTCTTTGAGCAGTTGAAGGAGAGTCTCCAGTTGGAGCTCCTCGGGAGCCCCGACGGGCTGCAGCGTCCCATCACGTCCGACGATGCCTCGGGTCCGGGCCTCGTCCTTGCCGGCTACACGGGACGCTTCGTCCACGAGCGTCTGCAGGTGTTGGGTGAGACCGAAGTGAGTTACTTGAAGTCGCTCGCGGCCGATGAGCGCGAGCGCAATCTGCGCGCCTACTTCGCGTATCCCATTCCGTGTGTGCTCATCACCAAGGGGCAGCCACTGCCCGATGGGATGGAAGCACTCGCCGCGGATGCGGGGATTGCGATTCTGCGCTCACAGCTCACGACGCAGGACTTCTATCATCGGCTTGTGCCGTTCTTGGAAGATGCGTTCGCACCGGTCACGAATTTGCACGGCTCCCTCGCCGATGTGTATGGCGTGGGTCTGTTGTTCACGGGGGCGAGCGGCATCGGCAAGTCCGAGTGCGTACTCGATCTCGTGGAGCGCGGACACCGACTGGTCGCCGACGACGTCGTGATTGCGCGACGCAAGAGCGCCGATGTCATCATCGGTGCAGGGCATCCGCTGCAACGGCATTTCATGGAAATCCGCGGCGTCGGGCTCATTGACGTGCGGGCCATCTTTGGCATTCGCGCCGTGCGTCAGCAAAAGCGCATTGAAGTCATCGTCAACTTGCAGCAGTGGAAGGAAGGGATGCCCGTGGAGCGCACGGGACTCGACACCGAGATGCACCGCGTGCTCGACGTCGAGATTCCGCGTATCACCGTGCCCCTGAATCCGGGCAAGAACATCACCGTGGTGGCGGAAGTCATCGCGATGAATCATCTCATGCGCTACACCGGCGAAGATCCGGCGCACAATTTCAATGAGCGCCTGAAGGGACATATGAAGAAGAAGGTGGACGTGCAACGCTATCTCCTCGACGACGATGAGTGAGTCACAACGCGCCATTGTCGCCGGCCACGGCAAGTTTGCCGAAGGGCTCGTCTCCGCCGTTGACCAAATCACGGGGATGGGGCATCTGCTCACGCCCATCTCGAATTCGGGCCTGGCACCCGCCGCTATAGATGGCGCCATTCGCGCCGCGCTCGCGTCCTCCGGGGCGACGGTGATTTTCACCGACCTGCCCGCAGGCAGCTGCACCACCTGTGTACGTCGGATCACGAAGATCGCGCCGGAACTCACGCTCGTCACCGGCGTGACGTTGCCCACGTTGCTTGCGTTCGTGATGGGGGCGAGCGTCGAAGAAGCCGTCGCGAAGGGGCACGAAGCCCTCGGCGCTGTGGAGTCGCCGCGTGGCGCTTGAGCACTTCCGCATTGATGATCGCCTGATTCACGGGCAGGTCGTTGTCGGATGGGGACAGCCGTGTAACCTCGGCTTTCTCGTGCTCGTGGACGATATGGTGGTGGGCTCTGAGTGGGAGCGCGAGCTCTATCGCATGGGCGTGCCACCAGAAATGGATTTGTATTTCGAGTCCGTCGCGAGCGCCGCGGAGCGACTGAGTGTGTATCGCGCGGATCCGCGTCCGGGTTTGTTGCTCACCGGCGACATCGCGACCATGGCTGCACTCCAAGCGAAGGTCCCAGACATCGGGCCCATCACGATTGGCGGCATTCATTGTCAGGAAGGCCGCAGCGCGCGGATGCGCTATGTGTTTCTCACGCCGGACGAAGAAGCACAATTGCGCGCGCTCGCCGCGCGTGGCGTGAATGTCGTGGCGCAGGACGTGCCGGCGGCGACCGCCGTGCCGCTCGAAGCCGTGCTCGCCGGCGACGGCATCGGATGATTCCCGAACTCGCCGTCGATCTCTTGCAGTTCCTTCCGCTCGCCGTGCTGGGCGCGGTGTTGGGACTCGATGTCGTGAGTTTTCCGCAGGCCATGATCTCGCGGCCCATCGTTGCCGCAACCGCTGCGGGGGCAATGCTTGGACAACCGGTGCGCGGACTCGTGATTGGCGTGACGCTGGAGTTCTTCGCGCTTGAGTCCATGCCGTTTGGTGCGTCGCGCTACCCCGAGTGGGGTTCAGCTGCGGTGGTTGGCGGAGCGCTGTTTGCGATGACGCCTGACAACACACCGGCGGCCATGGCGGTCGCAACGCTCGCTGGCCTGGTGACTGCGCAGATTG
The DNA here is from genome assembly GCA_043753285.1 of Gemmatimonas sp. Classification (GTDB taxonomy): domain Bacteria; phylum Gemmatimonadota; class Gemmatimonadetes; order Gemmatimonadales; family Gemmatimonadaceae; genus Pseudogemmatithrix. Next base: position 11,957 of record JAYUWY010000435.1, read on the forward strand.
GCGGACTATCGATGATCGCGCTGCGCCGTTGGAATGCGATGTGGGCGCGGCGGCAGCAAGCGGGATTGCTGCGCGGCTCGGGCAACACCGTCGTGGGATTGCAGCTCGCCGGTATGACCGCGGACTTGCTGCGCGGCGGTCTGCTCACCATGCTCGCGCTCGCGGTGTTCGCGCCGTTGCGTATCGCGCTGCTGGCCACGTTTTCGTTTCCGCACACGCTGTCACGCGCGGTTGTTGTATCGACGGCCTCGGCGGTCGGCCTCGCCGCGGTGTGGAAAGTGACATCCGGCGCGCCCGGCGCGCGCTGGTGGTTGCTCGGCGGACTGCTTGTCGGCTTCACGCTCGCCGGAGGTCTCGGATGAGCGCACCCATTCTGCCGTGGACCACACGTTTCGCGATGCTGGTGCGCTTGTTTGGCGTGCAGGGCGTGTGGAACTACGAGACAATGCTCGGCAACGGAATCGCCTTCGCGATGGAGC
>JAYUWY010000436.1:0-2808 GCA_043753285.1 Gemmatimonas sp.
AAAAGCGGATGCAGAGGCACGTTAGCGCTCGAGTGCCGCGAAGGCGCTGCGCACGCGGTTCAGCGCTTCTTCAGGCGTTGCGCCGTCTGCGGAGAGATGGCCCATTTTGCGACCGGGGCGCGATTCCTTCTTGCCGTACAAGTGCAATCGCACGCCAGGGACAGCGAGCGCCTTGGTGAAATCCGGCGCGCCGCCCTCCCACAAATCGCCGAGCAAGTTGTGAATCGCGGCGGGGCGCACAATCTCGACGCTCCCGAGCGGCAGATGACACACCGCGCGCACGAGTTGTTCAAACTGGCTCGTGGGATGCGCGCGCTCAGAGTGGTGAAACGTGTTGTGCGGACGCGGCGCGAGTTCGTTCACAAGCAGTGTGCCGTCGCCGAGCACAAACATCTCGACCGCGAGCAATCCCACGATGTTCAGCGCTTCCGCGATGTCGCGCGCCAACGTCTCGGCGCGCTTCGCGAGTTCCGTGCTCACACCAGATGGTGTCACGGCCCAAGTGAGCACGCCATCGGTGTGAAAGTTGCGCGACGGCGGATATGCGACACTCGCACCGTCTGTGCGACGCGCGACGAGCACTGAGATCTCTGTGGTGATATCGAGAAACGCCTCGACTACACACACCGGCGCGCCAAGCTTCGTGAACGCGGCGCGACCTTCGTCGGCGGTCTTCACGCGAATTTGCCCGCGACCGTCGTAACCGCCCATTGCGCTCTTCACGATGCTGGGGCCGAGTGCAGCAACAGCATCCGCGGTGGAGGAGGCATCGCGCACCGTGCGAAACGCACCGAGCGGGAAGTTGTGACGCTCGAGCCATTCTTTTTGGCGCGCGCGCTCTTGAATCGTGTACACCGCATCAACGCCCGGATGCAGCGGCGCGATGGCGGCCACAGCTTCGAGCGACGGACGCGGGATTTGTTCAATCTCCAGCGTCACGGCAGCGCAGCCGCGCGCGAGTTCTGCGGCGGCTGCAGCATCCGACCACGGCGCAGTGATCGTCACTGTGGCCACGCCGCGCGCAGGACAATCTTTCTCGGGATCCAACACGCGCACATCGTAGCCCAGCGTGCGCGCGGCCATCGCCGTCATGCGGCCCAGCTGGCCACCGCCGAGGAATCCGAGTGTCGCGCCGGCGGGAATGGGCGAGCGAGGCTCACCCATCACGGCAGCGTCTGCGCGCGCACATCGGCGGCGCGCGATTCACGCCACGCCCTGAGCTTGGCGCGAATTTCTGGCTTGTGCGTGCCAACGATTTCGGCCGCGAGAATCGCAGCGTTCGTTGCGCCCGGCTTACCAATGGCGAGCGTGCCCACGGGAACGCCGGCCGGCATCTGCACAATGCTGAGCAGTGCATCGAGGCCGTTGAGCGCCGTCGCGGGGATAGGCACACCGAGCACTGGCACCAATGTCTTGGCCGCGACCATGCCCGGAAGATGCGCCGCACCGCCCGCTGCGGCGATGATCACCATCAATCCGCGCGACTCGGCTTCCTCCGCGTAGCGAAACATGTCGTCGGGTGTGCGATGCGCCGAGACAATCTTCGCTTCAAAGGGAATCCCGAGGTGCGTGAGTAGCTCGCAAGCCGGGGCCAAATGCTCGTAGTCCGACTTCGAGCCCATGATGACGCCAATGAGGGGTGCGGTCATAGGAGAAATATGTCCGCGCACGCCCGATGGCGCACCTGTGCATCAGGGTTTAGGAACACTCGCCAGTTGAATCAGCGCTCGCACCGTGTTCAAGTTGCGTCCGGTCCCGATTTTCGCTCCTGGGACCTTCAGCTTGGAATCGGCCATGCCTTCCGGGAAGTGAACGAAAATCTCGCGCCCGATGGCCTTGATTTGCTCCTTGCCCGGAATCGTCACTGCGCTCAGCATCTCGGCTGGTGGCGGCTCGTCGAGAAACACGATCTGCAACCGCGAGGGCTCCGCCTTGGGATACGGGTTGTCGCGCTCGACCTTCTGCATCTCGGCGAGAGAGCGGACCATCACGGCGCAGGGCTTGCCCAGCTTCTTCTCGAGCGCGGCTTCGAGGTTGGCCTTCACGCCCGGCGCGCCCGCCCGACTATCGAACACCACGTTGCCCGACTGGATGTACGTGCGCACTCCAGAGAAGCCCAAGTTCTCGCACATCGTACGGAGATCGGTCATGGGGAGCTTTCCGGTGCCGCCAACGTTGACGCCGCGGAGCAGTGCGATGTGTGTGGGCATACCTGAACACTAGCGACTGCGCGTGATGCGGAACCTCCCAACTTGCGGGACATCGTCTTCGCCGAGGATGACGAGGTAGACATCGTCACCCCGAACGACGAACGGAGACCACGTGGAAGTTTGCACGCCGTTGAGCTCCAACGTGGCTTCGAGCGTGCCGTCCGCACCGACGATGTCAAACAAGATTCCACCCGAGGGATTCGCGCGGCGCACCCACAATCGCGCCGAATCGTCCACGGTGATGCGATCAATGGCCGGTTTCGTCTGAGGAATGCGGGAGAAATCGAGTCCCGTGGGCCCGCGCGAGTCGATGTCGGCAATGATGGAGTCGCGCTCGGTGGCAGTCACCGGAATAGCCGCCACGGGACGCGTGACGCGCACGGTATCTGTTGCCGCCGCAATGCGGTGCACGTCGTAGGTCGCCGAGTTTGGCACGCACCAGGCCGTCCCGTCTGGCGCGATGGCGTAGAGCGAGCGCGGCGCGTACGGAATACTGCGATAGGACGTGCTGCGAGCGGTGCGCGTAATCCACGTCGCGGACTCCGCCAAGGATTCGGAGCCGCATGCGGCGCGTGCGCCAAGCGAATCACGTTCTGCC
>JAYUWY010000437.1:0-12370 GCA_043753285.1 Gemmatimonas sp.
CGTGCGACGCGAGCGGCGCGCTCTGCGTCTGCAGCGGCTGCGGCGGCATCGGCGACGACCTGCGCAGCCGCCGCCTCTTCTTCGGCCTTCTGCACATCCGCGGCGCGACGACGGCGCGTGACCTTCTCTTCGACGACGGGCTCCGGTTCTGGCTCCGGCTCGGGCGCCTTCTTCGCAGCGACCTTTTTCTTGGCCGCAGGCTTCGCGGGCGCGTCGTCGGTCTTCACGGCCGCCTTCTTGGCGACCGCCTTCTTCTTGGTTGCTCCAGCCTCGGGGGCTGCGGCCTTCTCGGTGCGGTGGCGCTTTTCACGCTCCCAACGCACACGTGCACGCGCCACCTGCTCGTCCGTCAGCGGCGACGCTGGCGTCCGTGCGGCGATTTCCATAGCGCGCAACATCGTCAGCACCTCGTCGGCGCCGATTCCGAATTCCGCTGCTAGTTCATTAACCCGAAGCTTGCTCAAACCACCCTCCGTTAAGCCTCACGTCCTGCGTCCGCCGGCTTGGCGATCGCCAGGATTCCTGCTGCCAACTTGCTATCCACCACGCCAATAACGGCCGCGGAGTCCTTCCCTGCAATGCGCCCGAGTTCAGACGCCGACGGTACTTCGAGCGTCGGTACGTTCCGGCCTGCGAGCAACCCATCAATCTTCTGCCGTGCATTTGGTGAAGCGTCCGCGGCCACAACTGCGACGCGCACTTTTCCCCCCTTCACTGCATCTCGCACTCGATCAACACCAACCAGTGCGAGCCGTCCTCGTACGCCGAGTCCGAGGAGCCCGAGCACCTTCGCTTGCTGGGCCTCGTCCACGATGTGTCTCCCTACTCTGCTGCGGACTTCGCTTCAGACTCGCCACCTTCTTCGGTGAGCTCGTCGAGAATGGACATGATGCGATCGGCTTCTTCCGGCGCGATGCCGGGGAGCTTGAGCAAGTCGTCGCGCTCGAGGTCGATGATGTCGTTCAACGTGCGATACCCACCCGCCTCGAGGACTGCCACCGTCGCGGTCGCAAGACCACCGATGTCCGAGAGCGGCACATCCGCAGCGTCTTCGTCCGGCAACGGTGCGAAGAGCGGGATGTCACCACCACGCTCCAGCCACTCGCGGCTTGAGTACAAGTCAATCTTCCAGCCGGTCAGTTCCGAGGCGAGGCGCACGTTCTGTCCGTTGCGGCCAATCGCCAGCGAAAGCTGGTCTTCGTCCACCACGGCCTGAATCGTCTTCGCCGTTGGGTCGCTGAACACGCGAGCCACCTTGGCCGGCGCGAGTGCGAGCTTGGCAAAACGCTCCGGATCGTTGGACCACGGCACGATGTCGATGCGCTCGCCGCCCAGTTCCTGCACGACGGCCTGCACACGCGCGCCCTTGAGTCCGACGCAGGCGCCAACGGGATCGATGGCGTCATCGCGCGAGACCACGGCGATCTTGGTGCGACTACCGACTTCACGCGACGCCGCACGAATCTCGACGATGCCCGACTGAATCTCCGGGACTTCGAGACGGAACAGCGCCTGAACAAAAAGTGCGTCTGCGCGCGAGAGAATGAGACGCGGACCCTTCGGCGTCTCCTCAATGCGCTTCAACACCGCACGCACCGGCTCACCCTGCGAATACGTCTCGCGGTGATTCTGCTCGCGATACGGGATGATGGCTTCGGCTTCGCGGAACTTGTTGAGCATCACGACGATCTTGCCGCGCTCAATCTGCTGAATTTCGCCCGAGAGCAAATCGCCCACACGCCCCGCGAACTCGTCGCGGATCTTCGTGCGCTCGCCCTCACGGACGCGCTGCACGATGCGCTGCTTGGCAGCCTGCACGGCCGAGCGGCCGAATTCTTCGAAGGTCACGGGGATTTCCATCAGGTCGCCGACCTGATAGTCCGGATCCTCGTAGCGCGCTTCCTCGAGGTCAATCTCAATCACGCCGTCCGCAACTTCTGCGACGACCTTCTTGAGGATGACAATGCGGATGTCGCCCTTGGAATCGTCGATCTCCACCTCGGCCTGCACGGACGGACCGTGCTTTTTGGCCAAAGCGGCAAGAATGCCGTCCTTGAGCAAATCGTGTAGTTCCTGACGCTGAATCTGCTTGCTGTCTGCTAGCTCGCGCAGCGCCAACAGGATCTCGGCTGAACCCGCCATCCCCAACTCCGTTCGAAAAAGTCTCTATTGCTTCCAGTGGAACGCCAGGCGGGCGTCCGTGACATCCGCCAAGGCCACCACATACTCGGTGCCCCTCACATCCCGCAGTCGCAGCTGCACCGCGGACCCTTCCCCTTCGACTGCGAGAATCTCTACTTCCTGCCGACCGTGCAGCGCCAACGCATTCACGCTCGCCTTGCGCCCCACAAACCGACGCCACTCGCGCTCATTGCGCAGCGGACGCTCCATTCCCGGCGACGAGACTTCGAGCACGTAGCGCGAGGTGATGAGATCGGGCTGTGCATCCAGCCGTGCCTCAATCGCTCGCGAAGCCTTCTCGCAATCCCCCACTTGGACCTTTTCGAGGTCCACGCGGTCCACCCGGACGTCCAGCACGGGGCGCCCCTTGGACCCTGCGACGTTGAGCTCAACGAGCTCAAGTCCCAAAAGCGCAAGTTCTTCATTGACAATGACTTCGAGCGCCTGCTTCACAGTCAAAACTTCCCCATAGAGAACAAAAAAAGTGCGGGGAGACCTGCCCCCACACTCCGCGTTTCGCTCCGGAATGTCTCCCTAACTGCTCTCAGAATACCCTTTGGCGGCTATCGCGTCAAGGCGCAATGCTGTAGATGCAGGCGATCTGTCGCCCTGCGTCGCCCGCTCGGTGCGAGAACAATTCTGTGTTGTCGCACCTCGTACATTCGCCGCTCGCGGCCCACTTCGCGACACCCAGCTGATTGGCTTGTTCGCCGAGCAGCGCGCGGAGGTCCACGTTGCGCGGACGTTTGGTCTCCCAACCGGTGAGCTGCTCGTAGACTTCGACGCCTACTTCGTAGCAGCGGCCGCAGATGGACGGACCGAGATGCACGGCGCATTCGTCCACGGGAAATCCGAGCTGAGCAAAGAGGCGCAGCGCCTCGGGAAGAATGCCGCCGGCAACTCCGCGCCACCCAGCGTGCACCATGCCAATAGCACCACCGGGATGTGCGATGAATACGGGCACGCAATCGGCGATGGTCACCGCGGCAGCACCGGCGCCGATGACGATGTGTCCATCGGCACCTTCAACGCGCAGCCAGCCTTCCCACGGCTTGTCGTGCACGAGCACGCGTGTTCCGTGCACCTGCACTGCCGACGCTAACCGCGGCGCGCCTTCAACGACGATCGCCTCGTGTAGCGCGACCCAACGGTCGCGCGGACCGAGCACTTCGCCGTTGAGATTGAAATCACCAGCGGCGCGCGTTGTCGTGAACGCGCGCACACCCCAGTGATCAAACGTCGCGACGTCGAGGCGCGGAGGGAGCGCCGGCGCACTCACCCGTTTTGCACGCGCTGAATGTTGGCGCCGAGTGCGTTGAGACGTTCGTCAATGCGCTCGTAGCCGCGTTCAATCTGGCCGATGTTGTGAATCACGCTCGTGCCCTTGGCGCAGAGTGCGGCGATAAGCATCGCCATACCGGCGCGAATGTCGGGGCTCTCCACCTGCGCGCCACGCAGCGGCGTTGGACCGCTCACAATGACGCGATGCGGATCGCAGAGCACGATGCGCGCGCCCATGCCGATGAGCTTGTCGACGAAGAACAAGCGCGACTCAAACATCTTTTCGTGCACGAGAATGACGCCGTCGCACTGCGTGGCAGTCACAATGGCAATCGACATGACGTCGGCGGGAAACGCGGGCCACGGCTGATCTTCAAGCTTTGGCACTGCGCCGCCCAAATCGGAGCGAATGCGCATCTCCTGCTCTGCGGGCACGACGAGATCGTTGCCCTTGATCTCCGTGCGCACGCCGAGTCGCTCAAAACCCATGCGCACGGAGCGCAGGTGCTGCACGCCGGCGTCTTCAATCACGAGGCGCGACTTCGTGACCGCGGCGAGGCCAATAAACGAGCCGACTTCGATGTGGTCAGGCCCAATCTTGAACGTGCCACCGTGCAGACGATTTCCGCCGTGAATCGTGAGCACATTGGAGCCGATGCCTTCGATCTTCGCGCCGAGCACGACGAGCATCTCGCACAAATCTTGGACGTGTGGCTCGGACGCCGCATTGTGCAGCACCGTGAGCCCCGAGGCAGCCACGGCGGCCATCACGGCATTCTCGGTGCCCGTGACAGACGGTTCGTCGAGGAAAATGTCGGCGCCCTTCAGCTGCTTGGCGCGAAACACGATGCGGTCACCAAACTCGCTCGTGGCGCCGAGTGCTTCGAGGGCGAGCACGTGCGTGTCGAGGCGGCGGCGACCGATGACGTCGCCGCCTGGCGGCGCGAGTGTGACTTCGCCGCAGCGCGCAAGAAGCGGCGCGGCGAGGAGGATGGACGCACGAATGCGTGCACACAGTTCGGGCGGCAGCGTGTCACCGCGCACGGTTGAGGCGTGGATAACGAGTGTATTTGGCCCCGTCCAGTCCGCCGTGGCACCGGTGGCGCGCACGAGGCTCAGGAGGCTCTCAATGTCCCGAATGCGCGGGACATTCTCGAGCGTAACGGGCTCGTCGGTGAGCAGCGCCGCGCAGACGATGGGGAGCGCTGCGTTCTTGTTGCCGGTGGGCCGAATGGCACCGGAGAGAGGGCGACCGCCCTCGACGATGAACTGAGGCGTGGACATATGGCGAGGAATATATGCTTGACGCGACGGCGCCGTCTGTCGACCATTCGAGTATGTACTTCCTTCAGATTGCCGCCGTGGCCGACACGGTGATGTTTCGCCAAGTCCCACCGGTTCGCACAGTCTTCGAGCAGGTGGTGTTCGTTGCGTCCGGCTTGACGTCTGTGCTGACACTGCTCGTCGTGATCGTGGTGCTCTATGTGCTCTTCCGTTTGCGCGACACGAGCCGCGACGTGATGGGCAAGCTCGATGAGTTGTTGGTGGAGCTTCGTCCTGCGGCAGCCAACGCCCGCGCCGCCTCGGCGGACGTGAAGGAAGCGGCCGCGGTCGCCAAGGCGATGGTGATTGAATCGCGCGAAACCGTGACGATGGCCAACGAGCGCGTCCGCGAGACGGTGGAGGAACTCACGGAGCGCGTGAATGAGCTGAGCGCAATCATTGGGAAAGTGACGCGCATGGCCACGCGCGTGGGCACGATCGCGGGCACGGCGATTGGTGGACTGAAGGCGGGCGCGCGGATGATGGGCATTGGTCGCAAGAAGCCCAAGCCGGTGCCAGTGCACGACGCCGACGAGCGTCCGCGTCTTCGTCGCAAGCGCTGAGGCCACCGTGTTGCGTTGGGTGCTCGGCGCCCTCGCCATCCTGATTCTCTGCCCCACCGACGCGTGGGCGTGGACGCCGGGCACGCACATTCTGCTGGGTGAAGCGCTTTTGAGATCCGCGGATGTGTTGTTGCCCGCTGCGCTCGCCGGCCTGCTCAAGGCGCATCCGTTTGAATTCTTGTACGGATCGATTGCCGCGGACACGAGCTTCGCCAAGCGCTACGCGAAGGTGGGACGGCATTGCCACCACTGGCACGTGGGCGACGAGATTCTCGATCATGCACGCGATGACTCGTTGCGCGCGTTCGGCTACGGCTACTTAGCGCACTTGGCCGCGGATGTGGTGGCGCACAACCACTTCGTGCCGCATCAGTTGGCGATTTCGAGTGCGACGAGCGGCACGGGACACGCGTACTGGGAAGCGCGGTTTGAGTCGGCGCTTGGCGAGCAGTGGTCGCGGCGTGCGCGTGAGGTGATTCTGCTCAATCACGTATCGGCGGATGCGCATCTCGATCGCATCTTGTCGCCGACGATTTTCAGTACGTCCACCAATCGGCGGATTTTTCGCGGGATGGTGCACGCATCGGACATCGGCACGTATCAGAAAATATTGTCGCTGATGTCGGCAAACAGTCGTTGGCCGCTGCGCGCGCCGGTGGTCGGCGCGCATCTCGATCGCGCGTTTGACTACATCGTGGATATGATGGCGTCGGGCGCTACGGCCGAAGCGCGCAAGTTAGATCCCAGCGGCGAGGAGTCGCTGCGCGAGGCAAAACTCATTCGCAAAGGTGCGCTGGCGCGCGGTGGTGAGCGCGCCGCGCGCAAGGATGCCGCGGATCGCTTCGCACTGCCGACGACCGATTTGTTGTGGGTGCCGCGATTGCCGCGTCCGCTGTTTGAGCCAACGCCCGCGGCAGCGAACGGTTAATCGAAGCCGCGCTGGAGTCCGGCGAAAGCAATCACCAAGCGCTTGCGACCCACGGCTTCGTCGTCGAAGTCCACGGTGACCTTCGCATCTTTGCCACTACCGGTCACATCGGAAATCGTGCCCGATCCGAAGCGATTGTGTGAGACGCGCTCGCCTTTGATGTACTGCGGCAGGTCTTGCGAGGCTTCTTCATCGGCAACAAAACTCGGCACCGAAGCTTCGCGCGGGGACCAGCTGGGCTTGGAGGTGCGCGAGTACGACGGCGCGGCCAGTCGCGTGGTGGAACGCAGACGAATCGTCCGCTTCATCTCGAGTGCGTCTTCGTCGAGTCCGCGCAGGAAACTGGAGCGAATGCTTTCCATCGGCCGCCCGTTGCGCAGACGCTGACGCGCCCACGAGAGCGTCAATCGTTCACCGGCTCGCGTAATGGCGACGTACAGCAGTCGTCGCTCTTCCTCGAGCATGGCGGGATCTTCCAACGACCGGAACAACGGAAACAGACCGTCTTCGAGTCCAGTGACGGCGACGAATCCGTATTCCAATCCCTTGGCTGTGTGCACCGTCATCATCGTGACCGCGTCAGCCTCTGGGCCGAGCTGATCGAGCGCTGTCACAAGCGTCGCACGCTGCAAGAAGTGGTCGAGCGGGCGCAATCCTACTTCGCCACCATCATCAATCACAGTCTCGGCAGCGGAAGACACAAGTTGATCAACGTTTTCCAGTCGTTCCAACCCTTCCGGTCCTTCGTTGCGAAGCGCGTCCCCGTAGCCCGTCTTTAGCAATACCTGCCCTAGGAGACTGTCTACGCTGTAGTCGACGGCCAGCGCGATCAACCGATCGACAAGCGCAACGAAGCCGTCGAGCGCTTCCTTGAGTGCTGGACGAATGCCGACAATTAGACCGTCTGCTGCACGCCGTGACACCTCGAGCATGCTGACGCCAGCTTGCGCGGCTTCCGCGGCGAGCAACTCAATACTGGTCTCACCGATGTTTCGCTTGGGCGCCGTCACCGCGCGACGGAACGCTTCGTCGTCCTTGGGATTCGCAATCAGTCGAAGCCACGCCAGGAGATCGCGGACTTCGCGGCGATCGTAAAAGCGCGTTGCTCCAACGAGGCGATACGGAATCGCCGCTTTGAGCATCGCTTCTTCGAAGCCGCGGCTCTGCGCATTCGTGCGGTACAACACCGCGCTATCGCCGTACTCGCGACCGCTGCTCCGCCACGCCTGCAGCATCTCGGCGATGGCCGCCGCCTCGTCCCGATCATCCGCGGCTTCGAGCAGCGTCACCTTCTCGCCCCCCTCACGCGTTGCGCGCAACGTCTTGCCGCGACGCGCCACGTTGGCGGAGATCACGGTATTCGCGAGCTCAAGAATTGACGACGTGGAGCGATAGTTCTCCTCGAGGCGCACGACCTTGGCATTCGGATAGTCACGCTCGAAGTCGAGAATGTTGCGCACGTCCGCGCCGCGCCAGCCGTAAATCGCCTGGTCGTCGTCGCCGACGACCGCGACGTTGCGATGCGCGCTCGCCACGAGGCGCACAAATTCGTACTGCGCGCGATTCGTGTCTTGGTACTCGTCCACGAGCACGTGCTTAAAGCGTCGCGAGAGTTTGCCGCGCACATCCTCGTTGTTGCGCAGAATCTGGACGGGCAACACTAGCAAGTCGTCGAAGCTCACGGCGTTTGCCGCACGCAGCGTCATTTCCAAGTCGCGGTATACCTTCGCGGCCGCCTCCGATAGCGGCGTGCGCGCCAACTGCTCGTACTCTTCCACATCCACGAGCGCGTTCTTCGCCGAGCTAATCTCTCGCGAGATGTCTTTGGGCGTGAACTGCTCCGTGGAGATGCGATGCTTCTTCATCAGGCGCTTAATCACGCCGAGCGAATCGTCTTCGTCGTAGATCGTGTACTCAGGCGTGCGCCCGACGAGCGTCGCATTCGCGCGCAGCAAGCGCGCACCGATGCCGTGGAAGGTGCCGATCCACATACCAGACGGCGCTTCCCCGAGCGCGCGTCCCACGCGCTCGCGCATTTCGCCGGCGGCCTTGTTCGTGAACGTGACGGCGAGAATTTCACGCGGCAGCACGCCACGCTCGGCGATGAGTCGCGCGATACGTGCCGTGAGCACACGAGTTTTTCCGGAGCCCGCACCCGCTACGACCAGTAGCGGCCCATCTTCGTGTTCAACCGCGTCGCGTTGGGCCGGATTCAGCGAGGGGAACGGCGAGGAGCCGCTCACCCGAGCCGCGCCTTGCCAAACACCTTCGCGAGCGCGTCGGGGAGAATCACGCTGCCGTCTGGCTGCTGCCCGTGCTCCAGCAAGGCAGCGATGACGCGCGGGAACGCGACGCCAGACGCGTTCAGCGTATGCACGAAGCGCGGCTTCTCGCCCGGTGATGGGCGAAAGCGAATGTTGGCGCGGCGTCCCTGAAAATCTGTGAACAGCGAGCACGACGAGACTTCGAGCCACTTCCCGACACCAGGCGCGAAGACTTCGAGGTCGTACGTCTTGGCACTCGCGAAGCCGGTGTCGCCGGCAGCGAGCAACACGACGCGATACGGCAAGCCCAAGCGTTGGAGCACTGCTTCGGCGTGCGTGAGCAGTAACTCGAGCTGCGCATCGCCATCTTCGGGCGCGCAGTAGCGCACGAGTTCGACTTTATCGAACTCGTGTACGCGAAGCAGCCCGCGCGTATCCTTGCCCGCGGAGCCCGCCTCGCGACGGAAGCAGGGCGAATACGCACACATCGCTTTCGGCAATTCGTCGGCGGCGAGAATTTCGTCGCGATAGAGATTCGTGACTGGCACTTCGGCGGTCGGGATGAGGAACATGTCCTCGTCCTTGAGCGCGTACATGTCGTCTTCGAACTTCGGCAGTTGCCCTGTGCCGGTCATGCTGGGGCGATTCACCACCACCGGCACCCACGTCTCTTCGTAGCCGAACTCCGTGGTGTGGAGATCGAGCATCATGTTCATCAGCGAGCGCACGAGGCGCGCACCGGCGCCGCGGTAGACGATGAAGCCAGAGCCCGACACCTTGGCGCCACGAGGCAAGTCAAACAGGCCGAGCTTCTCACCAACTTCCCAATGCGGCGTGACGCTTTCGGCAGCACGCGGCGTGCCCCACGAGCGCACGAGAATGTTCTTTGACTCATCGCCGGCGGGAACATCTGCGAGCGTGAGGTTGGGAATACCCAACAACAACTCGTCGAGGCGCGTCTGCGTGCCGTCGAGTTGCGATTCGAGCGCGGCGATTTCTTCGCCGATGGCGCGGGCGCTCGCCTGCAGCTCCGCGGCGTCTTCGCCCGCTTTCTTGCGCTTGCCCACTTCTTGCGTGACGCGATTGCGCTCGGCCTTCTTCTCTTCGACGCGGGCAATCGATGCGCGGCGCGTACGGTCGAGCGCTTCGGCCTCGTCGATCAGCGGACCATAGAGGTCCAGCTTCTCTCGACGGGCCATCGCTTGGCGAAGGGCCGCCACGTCTTCACGAACAAGTTTTGGATCCAGCACGATCAGAACTCCGGGATGCCGTCAGCGAAGGAACGGAATCCGCAGTTCGGATTGATACGGCCTCGGAGCAGCACGCGACGCTCGCCCAGAATAATCGAGTCAGCGACCATCTTGGCGTAGATATTCGGGCGACCCGACTGTGCACAGAGCGGCGAAGCGACCGAGAGCAAAAACGTCTGCCCCGCGGTGATCTCGATCGTGGAGTCGGTGTTCCAGCCCGTGCGTGGTGCCTCGGTGACGGCGCTGTACGGCAGCGCGGATACCAGTACCCCGATGCTACGGGCACCAGCCAAGGGCGCGACCACGGCCTTGATTGGCAACACCAAGAGATTCCCACCCGGCGTGATGTCGAAGGCGACGTCGAAGGAGCCACTGGGCTCGAGGCGGAGCGTCACGTTGTTCTGAACCGAATACGCTGTCGGATATGGCGCCGGCGTTCCGGTGATCGCCCAGACGTTGAACGTCGTGAGGACCACAGGGCTGCTGGCGGTGACGGCAAACGGATCAGGACCGCACGCCGAGAGCGTCCCGACGCCGAGGGCGGCACCGAGGGCGGCACCGAGGGCGGCGAGGACACTCACGCGACGAATCGCGCGCTGGGCAAATCGGGTTTTGTACACGATGGAAAGGTAGCGACCGCGACCGCCGCGTATCAAGCTGTCTGCGCTTGACTTGGCTAGTGCTGGACGTACACTTCGCTCGACCCCTTTCTGGAGCCCGTGTTGGCAACGATTCGCGACCTTGTAGCGACCCTCCGACGCTTTGATGGCGTGACGGCCGCCGCCGTGCTCGGGCGCGACGGGTTGCTCATCGACAACGACGCCAACGCCGGCCTCGATATGGAACAAATGGCGGCCCACGTCCCCTCTATTTTGCAGTTTGCCGACGAACTCGGGGCCGCCGCTGCTGCGGGCGGGCTGCAGACCGCCATTTTGGAACACCTCGACGCGACGGTGGTGCTGGCCGCGATGTCCGCCGACGTGGTGTTGCTGGTGCTTGTGCGCTCCGACGCGAATCTTGGTGCGCTGGTGTACGACATCCGCCGCCACCGCGCGGGTCTCGCGACGCTGGTCTGAGGCCCAACGTGGCCGACGTTGCCCGAGCCCGCATTCTCGTCGCCGACGACGAGCCACACATCGGCCGGATCATCAAGACGAAGCTCGAACAGGGTCCGTTTGCGGTAGACCTTGTGTACGATGGCGCGGAGGCGCTCGAAGCGCTCGAGACCCAACCGCGCGTGTCGTTGCTGATTCTCGATTTGATGATGCCGCGCGTGACGGGGCTCGAGGTGCTCGATCGCGTGCGCGCCGACGCGCGGTATCGCTCGCTGCCCTGTTTGATTCTCACCGCGGCTGGCCAGGATCATCAGGAGCACGAAGCGCTGCGTCGCGGTGCCGATGAGTTCATGACGAAGCCATTCAGTCCCAAGCGACTCTTGGCGCGCGTCATCGAACTCGTTGAGGCGCATCGATGAGCGCTCCGATGTATGTGGTGGTGCTGGCGGGTGGCGTCGGCTCACGCTTTTGGCCGCTATCTACGCCAACGCGTCCTAAGCAACTGCTGCCGCTCGTCACGAACGAGACGATGCTCGAAGACACGGTCGCGCGACTCGACGGACTGGTCGATCGCGCGCAGGTTCTGATTCTCACGAGCGAAGCACTCGCGCCGGCGATTCGTCGCACGATGCCGTGGCTCGCTGCGGATCAGGTGATCGAAGAACCGCGCGCTGCAGGCACGGCAGCCGCATTGGCATGGGCCGCGCTTGAAGTGCGTCGTCGCGGTGGCGCCGATGCCGCGATGATTTCGGTGCACGCGGACGCGGCGATTGGAAACAACGCGCGGTTTCGCGAAGTGCTCGCCCTCGCCGCACGCTCGGCGACGGCGCACAACGCGCTCGTGACTGTTGGCATCGTACCGACGGATCCGAATCCAGGCTTGGGTTACATCGAGCCGGGGAGCGCGCTCGACGCGACGAGTTGGAAGGTCGCGCGATTCTTGGAGAAGCCTGACCGCGCCACGGCCGAACGTTTGGTGGCCGCGGGATGCTTGTGGAACTCCGGCATTTTCGCGTGGCGCGCGCAGACGTTTCTCGACGAGCTCGCGGCGCATACGCCGGAACTCGCGGCAGCATTGGGCGCGAGCGGCAATGGACGCGCAGCGTTCTTCGCCGCGGTGCGTGACGGCGTGAGCGTCGATGTTGGCGTACTGGAGCGTAGCGCGAAGGTGGCCGTCGTGCGCGGCGACTTCGGCTGGGACGATGTGGGCACGTGGGGCGCGCTGCAGCGGGTGCGCCCTCGTGATGCGTCGGGCAACACGGTGCACGGCACCGCACATCTCGTGCAGTCGACGAACAACGTGGTACACAGCGAGCACGGGCACGTGGTGCTCTACGGCGTGCAAGATCTCGTCGTCGTGGTGAAGAACGGCGTGACACTGGTCACGACGGTTGCGCAAGCAGATTCGCTCAAGACGATGCTCGACCAACTCCCCTCTGACGTGCGGGACCAACGATGAGTGGTTTTGTGCTGTATGACGACGCTGCCGCGCGCGACTTCGCTCCCTTCGCGTTGACGCGACCCG
>JAYUWY010000438.1:0-2797 GCA_043753285.1 Gemmatimonas sp.
TCCGACGGACGATCCCATCGCCGTCTCGTCGCGTGTGTTTCGCACGCGCCACGCGCTGCTCGTGAACGCTGGTGTGCTCGAGAGTCCGCTGGAAGCGCCCTTCCGCTCAGGCGCGATGCTTTCTGTGCCCATCACTTGGACCACACCCGACGGTGGCATTCCGCTTGGCGTTGTGTGTTTGAGCGGTCGTCGCAGCGGCGAGAACTTCACCGCGGGCGATGAGAAGCTTGTTTCCGCTGTGGGCTCGCAGATTGGCACCGCAATTCAGAACGCGAAACTCGTGCGCGCCACGATTGATCAAGAGCGCTTGCAAGGTGAGATGCGCCTCGCGCACGACTTACAGATGAAGCTGTTGCCCTCGGGCGACGTCGTGGCGCCAGAAGCGTTGTGTGCCGTGCGCGTGGAGCCCGCCGAAGGTGTGGGCGGCGACTTCTACAATCTCTTCCACTTGGGCGACGGCCGCATTGGCGTACTCGTGGGCGATGTGTCGAGCCACGGATACCGCGCCGCGTTGATCATGGCACTGGTCATGAGTGCGAGCGCCATTCACGCGCAGACGACCGCGGATCCCGCCGAGACGGTGACTGCGCTGTTCGCGACGCTGGATGAAGAACTGCGCGAGACGGAAATGTTTCTCTCGCTGTGCTACTGCGTGGTGGACCGCAACAATCGCACGATTCGCTGGACCAACACGGGACATCCGCACGCGTTTGTGATTGGCGCCGACGGCGTACCGGTGCGACTGGCTGCCACCGACCCGCCGCTCGGACTCGGCCCTGACGAGTTGCACGTGAGTGAGCGCGCGTGGGATCCAGAAAATGATTTGCTCGCGCTGTTCACCGATGGCGTAAGCGACGCACGTAGCCCGCAGGGTGCAACACTGGGCGAGGCGGCCGTGCTCGAAGTCCTGCGCGCGCGACGCAAGGAAGTCCCGTCGCGCATTGTGGACGGCGTGTTCTCGCTCGTGGAAGGGCACATGGGACGCGCCAAGCCGCACGACGATCAAGCCGTGGTGATCTTGAGGCACGCGTGAGCAAGTACGACTATAAGTACGAGCCCGAGAAGAAGCCCAAGCTGCCGCATCCCAAGAAGCGACTGGGTCAGCACTTTCTCACCGAGCCTCGTCTACTCGGCAAGATCGCCGATGCGCTCGGCGCGACGAAGGACGACACGGTCATTGAGATTGGACCGGGGCGCGGTGCACTCACCGAGCAGCTGCTCGCGCGCGCAGGGCGCGTGATTGCCATTGAGCTCGATCGTGAGCTCGCGCCAATGCTCGCGCATCGCTGGAAGGATGAGCCGCGCTTGCAGATTGTAGAGGGGGACGTGCTCGAGCAGGATTTGGGCGCACTCGCGGGCGGAAAGTATTTGTTGGCGGGCAACGTGCCGTACAACATCACGACGCCCATTCTGTTTCACGCGATGCAGCGCCCTCGCCCGGAGCGCGCGATTTATCTCGTGCAGAAGGAAGTTGCGGAGCGCATTGTCGCGGCGCCGGGTAGCGAGAACTACGGCGCGCTCAGTGTGAACGTGCAGGCACTCGCCGAGGCGAAGATGCTGTTCACGGTAGGTGCCAAGTCATTCACGCCGCCGCCCAAGGTGGAGAGCGCGGTGATTCGCATTGCGCCGCGCACGGTGGCGATGATGGACGCTGACGAAGAAGAACCGTTTCGTCTGTTGGTGCAGGGTTCGTTTGGACTGCGTCGCAAACAGATGCGCCGCGTGCTGCGCACCGTGCGCGCTTGGGACGCTGCACAAGCAGATGCGGCGTTGCTCGAAGCGAAGATTGATCCCGAGTCGCGTCCGGAGACGCTCTCGCCCGCTGATTTCCTTCGACTACTCCGTGCTACACGCCGTGCGTGAGTGAGTAGGCGAGGATTTCGAGTTCAGTCGCCATGTTCACCGCGCGCACCGTGACGCCAGCCGGCGCTTGAATCGGGGCGGGGGAGAAGCTCAGCACTGCGTGCATGCCCGCAGCGACGACGCGATCAACAACGCTCTGCGCGTGTTCCGCAGGCACGGCCAGCACCGCGATGCGCGGCGAGTGCTTTGCGATGTCGCCTTCCAAATCGCGATCATGTCGCACCACGACGCCGTCGAGCATCGTGCCGACCTTTTTGGGATCGCTGTCGTACACGCCAACGACGTGGAAGCCACGCGTGGTGAATCCACGGTACTGCGCCAGGGCGGCGCCAATCTTACCCGCGCCAATGATGATCACCGGCCAGGGCTGCTGCAGACCGAGGATCTCGCGAATGCTGGCGACAAGGTCGCTGACATCGTAGCCGAGCCCGCGCTTGCCGAAGGATCCGAAGAACGAGAGGTCTTTTCGCACCTGAGCGGACGTCGTGCCACCCGAACGGGCGAGTTCGCCCGATGAAATTGTGGCCTGCCCGCGCGACTCAAACTCCTCCAGAAACCGGAGGTAGAGGGAGAGGCGCCGGACGGTGGATTCCGCGATGTGCTTGAGAGGCGTATGCATTGGCTTTGTGAAATCTTTCACAATGTAAGTCGCCTCTCCCGCCTCCTCAATAGGGAATTCCCAGATATCGGAACCAGAAATCCGTGACGGCCGTAGGGATGCCAACCTCAACACGTGGAGAACTTGTGATTTCCGCTCGTCGCCTGGCCCTCGCGGCTGCCGCGCTCTCGTTCGCAACCGTTGCCGCGAGTGCGCAGTCCGCGCCGCCGGCTCCGACGACACCTGCCACACCAGCGACACCTGCCACACCAGCGACACCTGCCACACCAGCGACACCTGCCACACCAGCGACACCTGCCACACCAGCGACACCTG
>JAYUWY010000439.1:0-5479 GCA_043753285.1 Gemmatimonas sp.
CGGCGGCTCATCAATCTCGATTCTATTGATGTGCTCATCGGCCCGCAGTCGAGCACACTCGCGATTGCCGCGGCTCCCGTGGCTGAAGAGTCGGAAGTATTGATGATCGCGCCGATGGCCTCGAACCCACTGGTCACTGCGGGACGTCGCTTCGTGTTCCGCCTCGCCTTCTTGGACTCGTTCCAAGGCGAAGTCCTCGCTCGGTTCGCGTACGACTCGCTGGGCATTCGACGCGCCGGCGCGGTCCACGATGCCGCCAGCGAGTACGGGCGCGACATCACGGCGCTGTTCACCAAGACATTCACCGAGCTGGGCGGCACCATCGTGGGCGTCGAGACGTACGACTCCGACGGCTCGCGTGACCTTCGGCCGCAGTTTCGTCGGTTGCTCGCACAGAACCCGCATGCGCTGCTGCTCCCGAATTTTGTGACCCCCGACTCCACGCAGCTCACGCAGGCGCGGGCACTCGGATTCCGCGGGCGCTTTCTCGGAACAGACAGCTGGGACGTGCGCGGCCTCGCGCCGAATCCGTCCGCGCAGCAGTCACTCGTCGTGGCGAACTGGGATCGCGCCGAAGCGCGCCCGCGTGCTGCCCACTTCTACGCGCTTTGGCGCGCGCAGCACACGCACATGCCCACTGCCACCACCGCGGCGACCTACGACGCGATTCATCTCGTCACGTTGGCGATGCAGCGCGCGAGTGCGCGCGGCGGCATCGCGGTGGCGGACTCAATACGTAATTTTGGAGAGTACGAAGGTGCCGTGACGCTGTATGACTTTCGCGGCACGAACGATCCGGCGCGCGGCGCCACGCTCCTTGAATTGTTGCCCGCTGGCTTGAGTGTGCGCGGCAACGTGCCCCCGCGCCCGCGGTGAGTCGCATCGACTTCCGTCGTCGACTCAGCGTCCGACTGAGCGGCGCGTTTCTCGCCCTCAGCCTTGGCACGTTGGCGCTCGCGTCGGTGGTGTCGTATCGGTCGGCTGAGGCGACGCTTCGCGATCGACTGCTCGACCGACTCGAGGCGTTTGCGCGCGCGGACGCGTCGGAACTCACCTCATGGTTGAATCGCAATCGGGAGGCGGTGCGCTTTTTGGCAGCGCAGCCGATGACACTTCGTGCCGCGCGCGGTGACACGGCGTCGTTGGCAGCAGTGGTTCGGACACTGCATACCGACTTGCTCGCGGTCGACGAGGTTGAACTCCTCAGTGTACCCGGTGGGCGCGTGGTGTACTCGGACCGCAGCAACCGCGTCGGATCGTACGCGGTCTCGCAGTTGTATTACATCGAAGGTCAGATTGACGCGTTCATTCAGCCCATTTATCCCAACGCGCGCGACGGACGACCCACACTCACAGTCTCCACGCCAATTCGCGACGCGAACGGCGTGACGCGCGCTGTGCTTGCCGCCCATTTGTCGCTCGACCAAATGGAAGACGTCATCAAGAAGCCGGCCGAACTCGTGCCGATTGATGCGTTTCTCATCACGCCATTCGCAGAGTTCGTGTCCGCGGCCCGCTTTGGACGCCCCGAGCAGCGCCGGGGCGTGCACAGCCTTGCGATTGACAGCGCGCGCGTGGGCGGCAACGGCAGTGGACACTATAAGAACCACGACGGGCGCGAGATGATCGGCGCGTGGCGATGGCTACCAGACCACAAGCTCGGACTGATTCTCGAGTCTCCGCAGGATTTGGCGTTCGCTCCGGCGCGCGCACTGTTGTTGAAAACGTTTCTCGTGGGCCTCGTCGCTGCCGCACTGCTCACCTTCGGCGTTCTCGCAATCGTGCGGCGCATCACCGAGCCGCTCGACGCCCTCGCCGTCGCCGCTGATCGAGTTGCTGGCGGTGACTTCGAGGCGGTCGCCCACGTAAAGACAGCAGATGAAGTGGGACAGGTCGCGCTCGCGTTCAACGCGATGACCACGCGATTACGCGCGCTGTACGGCGAGCTCGCCCAACAGATCGATGCCACGAGCCGCGCACTGGCTGCCGCGCACGAGAATCGCGCGCTCTTGCAGGACGTGGTCGACAACACCACCACGGTGGTGCTCGTGGTGGGCGCTGATGGCGCGGTGCGTCTGGCGAACGCGCGCCTCACGTCGCTGACCGGACTTCCCTCGTCCACGCTCATCGGCACGCCCATTGCCGAATTGCGAGGCAGCTTTGGTGCCGCGATTGCGCCCGTAATTGCCGAAGCGCGTGCTCTTGGCGTACCTGTCAGCAAGGACGTCGAGGTGGGTGACGCGGATAGCCGTCACACTTGGCAAGTCGTGGCGTTTCCCCTGCTCGACGAGCACGGGGAGCAGTACGCGACGGGGTCAGTCGCCACTGATCTCACCGAGCGCGCGCGCTTGGAGGAAGAGCGGCGCGAGCGCGATGCCGGTGTGCAACAACAGCAGCGCCTTGAAAGCCTCGGCATCATGGCCGGCGGTATCGCGCACGATTTCAACAATCTCCTCGGCGCCATCCTCGGCAACGTAGAGTTGATGCGCGGCGACAATCCGGATCCCGAGGAAGTTCGCCAAGCGCTTGAGCAGATTGGCATCGCGGCGAAGCGCGCAGCCGAACTCACGCGACAGATGCTCGCGTACGCCGGGCGCGCGAGTCTGCGTCGCGAATCGATTGATGCGCGCAAGGTGCTCACCGACATTGTACCGCTGGTGCGCGCGACGCAGTCGCGCAAAGTGGAGTTCATCATCGAAGGCTTCGACGAACCGCTGTGGGTGGAAGCCGATCCGGCGCAACTCTCGCAGGTTGCACTGAACTTGCTCACCAACGCGGCCGAAGCGGTCGGTGATACGGCGGGGCAAGTCGTGTTGCGCGGCTCACGCGTGCAGTCAATTCCGCAGCCAGACGAAGACGTGGTCACGCCGGCGTCTGGCGAGTGGGTGTACTTGAGCGTTCGCGACTCTGGGCACGGCATGAGCCAGGAAGTGCTCGATCGCATTTTCGATCCGTTCTTCACGACCAAACGCGATGGGCGCGGTCTTGGCCTGAGCGCGGTTCGCGGCATTGTGCGTTCTGCCGGCGGCTTGCTGCGCGTAACCTCACGTCCGGGAGCTGGTGCGCGCTTCGACGTGTATTTGCCGGCCGCGGCGAGTCCCAGTGCAACTGGCGAGCAGGCGTCCACGACCCCCACTGGTCATCGCCGCGGTGTCGTACTCGTGGTTGATGACGAAGCGGCGCTGCGCAGCGTCGCGCGGCGCGCGCTCGAACGCCAAGGCCTCAAAGTGATCGAAGCGGTGGACGGGGACGACGGACTCGAGAAGTTCAAGCAGTACGAGTCCGTGCTTTCCCTGGTCATGCTCGACATCACCATGCCAGGCATGAACGGCATCGAGCTCCTGCACGAGATTCGGCGCATTCGCAGCGACGTGCCGGCGATTATTGCGAGCGGCTATGACCGACCCGACGAACTCTCGGGCTTGATGCAGGATGATCGCACTCGCTTCTTGCAGAAGCCGTTTGAACTCACGGCGCTGCGCGAAGTGGTCGCGTCGCTCATCGCGCGCGGTTAGCGAAAGTCCTGCGGTGGCCGACGCGTGCGTGGCTGCTGTTGACGCGGCACCGACGGCGGCCCACCCTGTGGGCCATCTGGGCGATTCCCACTTTCGCGCATCTCCGTCATCCGGCGACGCATTTGCTCTTCCATTCCGAAGAGCTTGGCGCGCTGCAGCGGCGTGAGAAACGTGGCTAACTCCTTCTGCTCAGCTTCCTGCAGCGTGAGGCGCTCGCGCTGAATCTGCATCGTGCGATCGAGCATCGGCCCAATGCGCGCATTCTGCGTGGAATCGCCCAGCTCAATGGCGGCACGCAACTCGACGCGGACGCGCCGCTCTTGTTCAAACAACTGGCGGCGCTGGCCCTCAAACTGGCGATTGGTCGCCGAGAGACGACGCACCTGCTCGTCGTTGAGGCCAAGCTGCGTGCGGAGCACCTGTTCCATGCGCGCACGCACGCGGGCCTCGAGCGAGTCGCGCTGCGCGGGAGACGGTGCGACGCGTCCCTGGGCCATCGCGGGAGCAGCAAGGAGCAACAGCGTCAATGCGGCGCGAATGATCAAGCGCATTTTCATTATAGAACCTCGGGCACGTTCGACACCGGTGCCTGAATACTCGTGGGCTCAACAGCCACCGTGGCTTCAAGCTGGTCTAGTTCGCTCAAGAGTGACTCGAGTTCGTCTGCATCAAAGTCGGCCAAATCCTGTCCGCCTACCAACGCGCCGGGCGACGACGCGACGACGCTCACGCCCGTGTCGGTCGTCACGGGCGACGTGCTCCCGCCGCCAGAGATGGAGTCGCGAATGGCACCCAGCGAGAGCGTCGCGACGAGCACCAGCGACGCCGCGGCCGCCAACGCGTAGCGCGGCACGCCAACCGACCACCCGTTCGGCTTGCGTGCGCCACGCGATACGGTGAGCACCGGACGCGAGCCGGGCGCAGCGGGCAGCTTCGCCAGAATCGCTGCGGTATCAATGCGCGGCGTCGCGGTGGCAAAGAGCTGACCCGCGCGTTCGAGCAGCGCGAGTTCAAGCGCGCACTCAGCGCAGCCGGCCACGTGAGCGCGCAGCGACGCTACGGCCGTGGCCGAGAGTTCACCTTGCGCCAACAGCGGCAGTTGATCGCGGAAGAATTCGTCGTGGTCAGTCATCGTGCACCAACTCCTTGATTGCCTTGAGGGCATTGTGATAATGCACGCGGCATGCGCCTTCGGTACTGCCCACCACCGTCGCGATGTCCGAGTACGCCATCCCATCGTTGACCCGCAACGTGAACACTTCGCGCTGCAACGTCGTCAACCCATTCACCGCGTCGCGTAACCGCGCGGCCATTTCATCACCCACCATCACATCGAGCGCATCGTACTCAGTCGCCGCATCGCGTTCGTCCACTTCAGCCACATCGCGTCGCCGACGTTCGGCGCGGCGACGATCGAGCAGCAAGCGCTTACAGATGGTGAACAACCACGTCCGCAGCGAACTGTCTGAGCGAAAAGTGTCCAACGAGTGAAACGCGCGCACAAACGTGTCCTGCACCAATTCGTCAATCTCGTCGCGCACACCCAAGCTGGCCGCGAATCGGGCCACGGGCGGTGCGTGTCGCTCCACCAGCAATGCCGCTGCCCGCTGGTCCCCCGACTGCCATCGGGCGATCAACTCCGCGTCGGTCGCTGGATGGGTCACTGCGGTCACTACAGGCATGGCCTCGTAAATGGGACGCGCCGCCCAGTCTCGCGTTAAGATATCTCTGTGCCCGACCACCTCCCCGAGATCATCGCCCACCGCGGCGCCTCGCGCGAGCGTCCCGAGAATAGCCTGGCCGCCTTTGCTCGGGCAGCCGAGCTCGGCGCCGATGCGGTCGAACTCGACGTCCACCGGCACGCCGACGGGACCATCCGCGTTCATCACGACCCAGAGCTCCCACCTGGCGCGCCGACACCGCCGACACTCGACGAGGTCCTCGCCCTGCTTGACGGCAGGTTC
>JAYUWY010000440.1:0-5470 GCA_043753285.1 Gemmatimonas sp.
GTCTATGCGTCGTAGCGATTATTGTTGCACTTCAAAGTTGACTTCACACTGCGCGCTCGATCAAGCGCCTGCGAGTTGAAGCAAGAGCGAGCGCATCGAGGTAGACACGTGTTCAATTTCCTCGATCGAGAAGTGAAGCGGCTCGCCCATCCGAAGTGCGGTCCTTAGAGCACGCGGGGTCCATAGATCACAACGCGTCGACTCTACGCGCCTAACAAATCGGAATTCCGATCTCCTCTATGCGCCAATTACCTTCAATCCGCCGAAGGAGAATCGTATAGACATCAGGCACGCCTTGGTGAAATGGTCTCGGGCACGAGACAAAGGATGACCTAACACGCACTTGCACGGCGTCAGGATTCTCATCCGTAGCGCGCACGGATAGTGTGCTCATATCGAGCACTGAGTTCTCGAAATATCCATTGCTTCCTCTAGCCATCAGCCAGCGCCTGGCTTGAACACCATGAGTCAAAGTGAAGACTCGGCTCGTGTCTCGCGCAGCGCCGGCCGCCCAGGCAGCCCGTATCGTCGTCACTATGGCTGTGCTATCACGTTGGGAGAATGGTGCGCTAGACGACTCCGCGCGGGCAATGGTGTGCCTGCACCCAAGAAGCGCAAGCACGAGAAGAATCAATGCGCCAGCGCGCAGGCTCGGCTCACGGCGGGTTAGCATCCAGTGTCTCTCAAGCCGTGGTCCATCGCGGACTCTCTTGGTCAGGCTAACGTGTGCTTCTGCTGTGGACGCTTCAATAGAAAGCAGTGGCGGGGCGGCCGCTAGGCCGTGCGTGGTACGAAATGGCGGCCGCCCCACCACTGCTTCCTTACTCGCGGCCAGCGGCAGCAAGCGTCGTTATACGGCGTCTATCGGCGCGCGCCGCTGTTCCAGAAGCTTCGCGGTGAACTCGTGCTGCGCGCGCAGGTGCTGCAACTCTTCGGCCGCGCGGAGCTGCGCGTCCTCAAGTGCGCCGATGCGCTGCTGGAGCAGATTGTCCGTGACGACTGCGTCGCGCCGCCGCTCGAGCGCGCGCACTGCGCGAAGTCCGAGATAGAATGCGCCCGTTGCGACGAGGAGCATCGGCGCGTAGCCGAGCACGAACGTAGTCCACGGGATTCCGAGCATGGTGAGCGTTGGGTGAAAGCGTTGAGAACCGGCAAGGTCCGTATAACGTGTGCTTCTGCTGTGGACGCTTCAATAGAAAGCAGTGGCGGGGCGGCCGCTAGGCCGTGCTCTGCTCGGAATCTCGGCCGCCCCGCCGCTGCTTTCCTTACCTGCGGCCATCAGCAGCAAGCGGCGTTAGCGCGCGACCGTGGTGTCGCGCGCTGTCGGTCGGAGCGCACCGCACCGCGCCTCACGCGTGCGCCGGTCGAGCTGCCGCATCTCGTCGCCTCGTGCCGTCCGAAAAGAAAAAGCATTTCGTCGTGCGGCGACTCGTGGCGCGCATCGAGTGCAGTCCGCGCGCGCGAAACTGTTAAGCGAGCTATGGGCACCGTGCGCAGATCTTTGAGCGCGGCGTGCAACGCTTGGCCCGCATCGTGCGACCGGTCGCGATAACGTGTGCTTCTGCTGTGAACGCTCATATAAAAAGGGTTTGGCGGGGCGTCCGCAACCAGCCCAGGTCATCACGAACGCCCCGCCAAACCCAATCCGCACCGCGTTCATCGGCAGCAAGCGTCGTTAGGGCGCGTGCGCACCGTTCGCTGCTTTCACAGCCTAAGCCGCCACGATACCCGTGCAGCGTATGTCGGATACGAGTGAGTCTGGATACGGTGGCCCCGCAGGACGAACGCACGTCCTCCGGACCGCGACAGCCTCGCGAGACCCACGCCCAGATCGAGCACCACGGAGTTCGTGCCTTGCGGCCGCCGCCACTCGCCCGCCGAGATGCCCGACGACGCGACGACGCGCCACGATGCACCAAGCGGATACTCGCCGCGCAGCGCGAGCGTCCGGAGGCCTTCGGTGTAGGGCGGCTTGTTCGAGGTCGTGCAGGGCGATGGCGGGAGTGGGCAGGGCGCGTACTCGTTGTCTTGCCAGACGTTAACTAGGAGTGACGCTTCGATTGCAAGGCGCAGCGGCGTCGCACGAAGGACGTCGAACGAGGTGGCGGCGCCGACGAGGACGCCGGGTCCGCCAATTGCGACGGCCTCGACACTCCAGCGAGTGGGGAGGGCCTCCGCTTGTTCCTGAGCGCGCAGCCCGCTTGGGAGGCTGAGAAGAGCAAAGAACGCAATCGCCTTCGCTGCGGATCGACGTGGAGTACGGTAAAGGCGCATAACTCTCCTGATTCTAGAGCGCGGGTTCGTTGGTCCGATGAGCTCAAACATTCAATAACCGCAGCTGCGTAGAACATCCCGACTGCGTTCGGAAGATCAGCGCCTTGTGCGCCCTGCCGCGGCGATGATTAACGACGGTCTCTAGCGGACTCTCGGTTTCGTGTGCGAGACTCGAGCCAGTCAGAGAAATGATTAGGAACAGGCCGCAGCTGCTATCGCCAGTACCGCGCAGCCGGCGAATGAACGTGCGCAAAAGTAACGTTCGAAGGCTCATCACCGAAGACAGCTTGGTCCGACCTAGAGCCCGCCCCGCGGCCCAAGGTGAGGCGCGGATACGTTAGCCGAGCGACACAAGACTGTCAACAATACGAGAGAGATCAAACGCGATAAGAACCGCCAACCGGGTCTGGACAAGCGCCTAACGGGACGACACAATGTGGGGCTTCGCTCTACGGCTCTGGCCGTCTGATGCTCTGTCAGGCGAATCAATGGGTTTGGATTCGGCGCCCATACGAGCGGCTGTGGAGGTAATCGGATTCTCCGAAGGGCGCAAATGCGCGAGCAGGATATCGACGGACGGGGATGCGACGATGAGGAACAGTAGCAATACGTGGCAAGTACTAGCACCGCTACTGCTGGTAGGGCTGGCAGGCTGTAACGACGCGATGACGAGCCCGAAGCATGGGGGCCTTCCAGCGATGTCGATGCGTCAGGGCTCAGGTGTGATTGAGGAGACTCCACCGGAGGTACAGTTCACGATTGCGGCCCGCATCGTCGGTAGCATCTCTGTTGCGCGCCCGATTCAAGTTCAGGCGGAGATTCTGTCGAAGTTCGACATCGGTGACGCCGACCTCCGAATCGTGGCACCCGAGTTGGAGATTGCTAAGAGTTCGCCACGTGGTGCGACGCTGCCTCTGACGGTCGGGCGCAGAGCTGCGCGCCTAGCTGAACAACGGGGACGCCTGAGTCTGGGGCAGACGGCGCGCCTCGCGGCGACGCTCGTGGCCGATGAGCCCGGGTACTACCGAGTCGTTGTGAGTGCGAACGCTGCGGACTCGATCACGCCGACGCTGGTGCAAACCGCGGTCCACAAAGAGCTTTGGATCCTTGTGACGGATTCTGGTGGCGTCGTCATGGACGAGTATCGTCCTGAACTCATCGGGCCCGAGTGGATTCGTCAGCCAGGACCATTTCGAGCCCGCCAGTCGACTCGGAGCGGCGCTTCATTGTTGACACCTGGGCAAACCGCGTCCTCCTACTCCGGAGACGGGAACGACTACTATCGGTTCGTCTACTTCAACAATGACCTCGGCACCTACGTTCCCGTGCCGGACGTTAACGTTCGAGTAACCAGCTACCGCGAGGAGTTCGGCAACAACGTCCAAATCGGCTACGGAATGCACCAGAGCTCGATGGGTGGAGAGTACTCAGTGCCGTGCAGCGAACTCAACAATGGTGAATGGTACGAGGGAACTGTCTGGCTCAGCAACAGCAGGATTTCTATTCAAGAACTATTTGAGGTGGGCTTCATCGGCGGTGGGTCGGGCAGTTGTGGCGCGGCTTCTACCCCTGCGAATCCGATGACCGTGATTCTCGTATCCAACGAAAGTCATGTCTTTCGTCAGATGACATTGGACGCAGATGCGTCGCGAGCGTTCTTCAATCGCCAGCGCGGGCATTTGTGGGTTCGCGTGTTGACCACCGCGGTCAACGATGTCTCCAGCTACCAATGGCTCCACGACCGAGTCGTAATTCGGAATCCAAGCAACCAGGGGATCTGGGGGCCGTACGGCCGGTTCACCGTCGGCCACGAATACGGGCACGCCTTTCATGAGAAGGGGCTGGGTGGCATCGAAACTTCGTGCAGCGGCGCCCATTACCTCCACGTTCCATCGTCCCTTGCATGCGCGATGGGCGAGGGGTTCGCGAACTACCATGCTGCGGCGGTCGGGTCGACGTACGGCAGCTTTGAGAATACTGATTACACCAAGACAGACTGGTCCTGCTCTGGCCCTAATTGCGCGCGTGATGGCTCTACAATCGAAGGCGCCGTCGCCTCATTTCTCTTCAACCTGAGTGATCCTCCGAACGCCACGAGTGACTCCGTCCACTACCCGGGCCGATACGTAGCAGACCTAGTGGAGTCGTGTCGCAACTTCCAGAATCCCCCAAACTCATCCGTGCCTCTTTGGGGAGTAGACCACCTTGTTTACTGCGCGGAACGAACCACGGATCAGACCGTGCGGACGAACTACTTCAGCACGCGAGTGGCTTCTTCGCTCTTCTTCTGGTCTGAGGGTGCATCAGAGCCCGCTAACTGGAACGCCAGTCACATCCGGCGTCTGTGGCTTTGGACACTCTACCGTCAAACATCGTCAACCCCGCCGCCGCCGCCACCGCCAACTTACACAGTGAGCATCCTAGGCCCCGAGGCAATTCAACCGGGAATGGGTTGCAACTGGCAAGCGGTCACCGACGTGCCTGACGCGCAGTATCTATGGGAAGTGAACAACGCACAGATCGGTACATTCCAGACGGTGAACTACAGTTCTGGGTCAAGCTTCACTCTGTCCTTGACGGTTTCGAACAACTCAGGTGTAGCCATCACAACCGGCACGTATATCAGCGTCGACACGTGGAATTCGGCTTGCTACGATATGTAGCGAGCTGAGCAACTGGACCTTGCAACACAACGATTCACGCAGTCGGCGCAGGCAGTCGGTTGCGTGAATCGTTTCGCTTCACTTCCTCTCTGTCCGCGAGCTCGAAGCCACCGCCACCGGGAGACGCGTGGACTCGTCGTACAGCGGTGTTCCGACGTCCGCAGCACCATCCCGAACTCCGCAACCGGCTGCGCGAACCGGGAACTCGGCATGAGCGTAGGCCACGCGATTCCGTCCGAGGCAATGCATCCGGATTGCAGTTGTAGACCTGAACGCCGGTCGAGATTGTGAAGCGCTAGTGGTTCGCGAGATCTCTGACGCGATTCCAGGTGAGCGAGCGCGTGACGTGCAATTGTCGGCGCCAGACGTGGCGGATGAACACGGGGAGTGCGCGGCGTGGCTCCTTGCCATCGACCATCAAGAAGATCGTGACGCACGGCGAGCGCAAAAATGTGCGTATTGTCGCCGCCGGCAGAGCTTCCTCCACCACAGCGCG
Organism: Gemmatimonas sp.; assembly: GCA_043753285.1. Taxonomy (GTDB): domain Bacteria; phylum Gemmatimonadota; class Gemmatimonadetes; order Gemmatimonadales; family Gemmatimonadaceae; genus Pseudogemmatithrix. Next base: position 5,434 of record JAYUWY010000440.1, read on the forward strand.
CGAACTCGTTTGTCGCCCTAACGTGTGCTTCTGCTGT
>JAYUWY010000441.1:0-12279 GCA_043753285.1 Gemmatimonas sp.
GACGCGAAGGCCGATCGCCTCAACGCGTACTACTACGCCACCGGCACGCCGGACTTTTTCCAGCAGGATCTCGATCGCTATCGTCGCGTGACCGCCGCCGATGTGCAGCGCGTCGTGCGTCAGTATCTCCTCACCGGCCGCGTCACGCTCTCTGTTGTGCCGCAGGGCCGCACCAATCTCGCCGCCACTCCGAGGGTCACCCAGTGATCCACCGCGCACTCTGCTCTGCCCTACTCGCTCTCGCGAGCGCGACTACCCTCTCTGCGCAGTCGCCAGCTTTTGATCGCACCAAGGTTCCCGCACTCACCACGTCGCCAGCACTCACGGTGCCGACGGTGCGCGCCACACGTCTCGAGAATGGCGCCGCGCTCAAACTGGTTGAGCAGCGCGAGCTTCCACTCGTACACATCACGCTGCAGTTTGCCGGTGGCGCACGACTCGACAACGAAACACCAGGCCTCGCCAGTTTCGCTGCGGTCATGATTCGCGAAGGCGCTGGCACGCGCGACGCCAACGCCTTGCAGAGCGAGCTCGCCTACCTCGGGGCATCGCTCAACGCGTCTGCCGATTGGGACAACACGACCGTCACGCTCCGCGTCGCGCGTCGCAATCTGGAAGCCGCCCTCGATCTCATGGCGGACGTTGTGCTTCGCCCCACGTTCAAGAACGCTGATGTGCGTCGCCAGCGCGATCTGCGCTTGGCGGGCTTGATGCAGCAGCGCGATCAACCGCGCACACTCGCCACGATGGCGTTCAATCGTGCGCTATTCCCAGCAGGCCATCCGTATCGCCGTTCCATCACCGGTGACTCGGCCGCCACGGCGAGCCTCGACTCCGCCATGGTGCGCGCGTTCCATTCGGGCGCGTATCGTCCGCTGCGCGCCACGTTCACGGTGGTCGGTGACATCACCGAAGCCGACGCGCGCACGCTGCTCACTGCGCGCTTTGGTAACTGGCGCGTCGGCGGCGCTGAGCGCACGCCAGCCCCAGTGTTGCGCCCTGCGATTCGTCCCACAGGACGCACCGTCATTCTCGTCGACAAGCCCGGTGCCGCGCAGTCTGTTGTGATGATTGGCGCGCCCGGTCTCGAGCGCACCTCGCCCGACTACGCCGCCATCCAAGTGATGAACACCATCCTCGGCGGATCCTTCTCGTCGCGCTTGAATTCCAACCTTCGCGAAACGAAGGGCTACACCTACGGTGCGAACTCTGGCTTTCAGTGGCGTCCGCTACCGGGCGCATTCATTGCGAGCTCCGACGTGCGCACCAACGTGACCGACAGCTCGCTCGTCGAGTTCTTCAAGGAGATCGGCACCATTCGCGACGTGGAAGTCGCTGCGGATGAGTTGGCACGTGCGAAGGCGTACTTGTCACTCGGCGTGCCCGGCGACTTAGAGTCCACCGCACAGATCGCTGCGCAGATCACGTCGCTCTCATTGTTCAACTTGCCGCTCACGTACTTGCAGGAGTACGTCGCTGCCGTGGATCGTGTGACCGCCGCGGACGTGCAGCGCGTGGCCCGTCGCTACGTGCCTGCCGAGAACGCCGTCATTGTTGTCGTCGGCGATCTCGCGCAGATTCGGGCCGGCATTGAAGCACTGAGCCTTGGCGCCGTGACAGTGATCGCGGTTGATGAGTTGTCGAAGCCGTGAGTGCGCGCGCGTGAGTGCGCGCGCGCGACTGCGCGTCGCCTTCCAGGGAGAGATTGGCTCGTTCTCGGACGAGGCCATTCAGCAACTCTATGGCGCCGACGTGCAGCGCTTGCCGTATCGTGACTTCGCCGACGTGACCGCATCAGTCGCGGCCGGCGTTGCCGATCGCGGTGTTTTGCCAATCGAAAACACGATGGCCGGTTCCATCGCCGGGGCGCACGATGCGCTCTCGGCGATGCCCGGTCTGCACGTCGTCGCCGAAACCGTCGTCGCGGTGCACCATTGCTTGCTCGGCCCGCCCAACACGACGTTCGAGCAAATCACGTCCGTGCTCTGTCATCCAATCGCGTTGGCGCAGTGTCAGTTGTTCTTCGCTGAGCATCCGCACCTCGAGGTGCATCCGTCGTACGACACCGCGGGCGCTGCGATGGACGTGTCAAAGGTCGCGGACCCTGCCTTCGCAGCGGTCGCAAGCCGACGCGCGGCGTTGCATTACGAGTTGCAGGTCCTCAAGTCCGACATCGAGGATCGCGACGACAATCAGACGCGCTTCCTCGCCTTGGGTCGCGCGCCCGTGGCACTGCCAGATGGCACACCGGTGCGCTCAATGTTTTTGCTCACCACGGGCGACGCGCCCGGCTCACTCCTCGGCATTCTCACGCCGTTCGCCACGCACGGCGTGAGCATCCGACGCCTCGAGTCGCGCCCCACGGGTGAGCCGTGGAGCTATCGCTTCTTCATTGAGTTTGATCACGCGGTGGGCGAAGCCCGCGCGGATGCCGTCATCGCCGCTATCGCCGAACGCAGCTCCACGGGGCGTTACCTCGGCACATTCCCGCGCTGGGCTGCGGGCCGCCGCGGTTCGGTGGGCTGGAACGCCGGTGTTGTTTCGCCCGTCTAGCGCGGCTTCTTGTATTCCACGCCGATGATGCTCTTGAGGCCGCCGCGAATGTTGAAGTCACCCACGACTTTCATCGAGCGCGGCTTTGCGATGGCAACCAAGTCATCAAGAATTCGGTTCACGACGCGCTCGTAGAAAATTCCGTCGTTGCGGAAGCTCCACAAATACATCTTCAGCGCCTTGAGCTCCAGGCACACAACATCGGGCACGTACGTGATGTTGATGGTCGCGAAATCTGGCGCGCCGCCCTTGAGCAGCTCAAGTTCCGCCGCATCCGATTCCACGCCGCCCAATGGGCACAGCGACGTGAATTCCGGCGTCGTCATAAAAATTTCGTAATCCCGATCAGCGTACGGATTCGGGAACGTCTCAAGTAGTTCGGGTTGTGGCATTCTTGTCTCAGCTGTCGCGCAGTCGGCGCGAATGGTCGTCGAGCACGCGACGTTCGTCGGCGCTCAGCGCCTCGAGTCCGTGCTGGGAAATTTTGTCGAGAATTGCATCTACTGTCATCGGCGCTTTTACTGGCTCGCGCGGCGGCCGCGGCGCAGCAGGCCGATGTGCCGCAGGACGTCGCGTCGTCTCTGCGTTGCTGCGCGCCACAACATCATCGAGCGTTTCGCGCTGTGCACGCGAGCGCGGCTGTGACTTCGGCACCGCGCGCGGCGGCTGATCCTCTGGCGGATCGTCTGGCAACGCCGAGACGCCGTCGCGAAACCGTTCCACCAGCAGCACGTGCGTTGCGCGGTTGAACACCCAGGCTGCTCCGAGCCCACCGAGGTGCGCGAGATACACTGCGCCACCGCCCACTGGTTCCTGCAAACCGGACAGCAAGATCACTGCGCCAACAAACGCCGCAGCCCAACGCACCTTCATTGTGAAGCCACCGGCGAGCACGAGCTCATCAGTGCCCCAGCGCAGCGCGTGCGCACCCGTGACACCCAGCGCAACACTCGATGCGCCTAGCAGCGGGGAGTCGCCACCCACAAACAAGTGCACCATCCATCCGCCGAGCGCTGCGAATGCACTGAATCCGAGCAAACGCCGCGGTCCCCACAAACGCTCCAGGCGCGGGCCGAAGATGATGAGCGCATAACACGCCACAAACAGCATCATCGCGCTCGGCTGCACCAGTGCATATGTCGCCACCGACCACCAACGGCCCGCGTCCAAATCACCGCGGCGAAACGCGAACGCTTCCACGAGCACTTCCGGCTGCAACACCGTCCAGCGCAAGAAGTGCACAGCCACCAGCGCACACACCAAACCAAGCACCGCCGACGGAATCAGCGGTGCTCGCTTCGAGGTGGACGCAGCGGCCGGGAGCATTGGATTAGCGCAGACCGGTTGGCGGCGGAATCTTCAGCGCGAGGCGTGTGTCCACGTGCACCGACATCGCTTGCTCAAGCATCGTGGCCCAGCGTCGGTCGAGCACACCGGCCGCTTCCTGAATTGGCGGATGCACCACGATTTGCGTCGCATGACTCGTCGCGTGCGCTTCTTCCACCAAGCGCATCAGCATCGAGTCTGTCGTGTCCTCGCGCGGCACCAACACCAACGCGTGCGGCACCTTGCCCGCCGCGGCGGCCTTAAGCGATGCGATTGCGTGATCAAGTGCCGCTTCGCCGCCCGTGAAGTCCACCGTCACCTGCACCAGCGCGAGATGTCCCAACAACCGCGGCAGCTCGTCCGGACGCATGCCATCGGAGTCCAGCATCACCGGAATCCCGGGCTTCGCGCCATCAAGCGCGGCCTTCAAGAAATCCACGCTGCCCAGCGGATCGCGTCCGCCGAGGGCAATCGAGTGAAACGCCGAGCGCTGGAGCTGGCGCGTGATTTCGCGAATCAACGCGGGCGCCATATACATCGTCGCCGTTTCTGCTTCGCCCGCAAAGCGCACGAAGAGCTGCCGACGTCCGGCCCATGGCCCAAGCGCTTGCACACCCGCTGGCACTCCAGCGAGTGCGGCCGCCAATGGCATTCCTGCAGTCATGTTCTTCTCCCTTATCCGCGCACAGCTTCGAGCGCGATACGTTCACAGAGTTCCGGGAACCCGATACCTGCGGCCTGCGCCGCCTGCGGCACCAAGCTCGTTCCCGTCATACCCGGCAACGTGTTTGCCTCGAGGCAATACACGCCACCGCTTGGATCCAATCGAAAATCAATGCGCGCACAGCCGCGCAACTTGAGGGCAGCATAACCCACCATCGCCAACCGCTGCACTTCGTCACGCACCGCATCGGGAATCGCCGCCGGAAATACCTCTTCCGCCATCCCCGGCGTGTACTTGCATTCGTAGTCGTAAATGTCGTGCTTGGGGATGATTTCGCCAACCGGAAGCGCCTTCCCACCTAGTACACCAACCGTCAGCTCGCGCCCTGAGACAAACGACTCCAGCATGACCTCGTCATCGTGCTCAAACGCGAGCGCAATGGCCGGCGCCAGCGCCGCGCCGCGTTCTACAATTGATAGTCCTACCGTGGAGCCCTGCTTTGACGGCTTCACCACCACCTTCGCGCCAAGTGCCGCGAACGTCGCCTGCGCAAATACAGACTCCCGCCACGGCGTTCCATCGTCGGCCGTCACCATACGCCATTGCGCCGTTGGAACACCGACGCTGCGAAAAATGCGCTTCGAGAGATCCTTATCCATCGCCAACGCGCTGCCGAGTACGCCGCTGCCGGTGTAGCGCACGCCGGCGAGGTCGAGCAGTGCCTGAATGGTGCCGTCCTCGCCGCTACCACCATGCAGCGCGAGCCACACCACATCGGCATTCTTTGCCGCAACGAGCGCTGCAAACGGGTCCGGATGCGGATCGGCCTCGGTCACCGTGTGCCCGCGTTCGCGCAACGCGGCGGCCACGCGCGAACCACTGGAGAGCGACACCTCGCGCTCCGACGATCCGCCGCCGCGCATCACAAGAATCTTCACGTTAGCGCGCCATCAAGAACTGCAGCAGATCGCTGCGCGTGAGAATGCCTTGCACTGTGCCGTGATCGCGCACCAGCACCGCCGGATTGTTGCGGCCCAACATCTTCACCGCCGCGTCTGCGACCGTCGTGGCATCCACGACTGGAAACGGCGCGTCCATCACATCGCTGATCGTGCGCTCCAACACCTTCGTGTCTTCGAGACCGCGCCCACTGAGCACAGACTCGCTCACGGAGCCCACGCATGCTGCGCCGTCCATCACGGGCAGCTGCGACACGTTGTGTAGACGCATCAAGCCCAGCGCCTGCCGCACACTCTGTCCGGGCGTTGCGCTCACGAGCGCGGGAATGTCACCGCCCTTCGTGCCGAGCAACTGGGCCAGCGTCACCTTCTCTGCGTCGAGCAGTTGATTCTCACGCATCCATTCGTCGTTAAACACCTTCGACAAATAGCGCTCGCCGGTATCGCAGAGCACGGTGACGACGCACGCGTCCGCATCGTTCACACGGCGCGCCACACTCAACGCCGCGTGCGCAATGAGACCCGCGCTGCCGCCCACAAACAGACCTTCTTCGCGCGTGAGGCGACGAGCCATCGTGAACGCATCACGATCGCTCACGGTGATGTAGTCGTCGATCAGTGCTAAGTCGAGCGTGCCCGGAATTTTGTCTTGGCCGATGCCTTCCACCTTGTACGGCGCGCCCTGCGGATGATTCTTGCCACCGCTACGCCACACCTCTGCGAGAATCGATCCCACCGGATCCGCGCCGACGATTTGAATATTTGGATTCTTCTTCTTGAGATAGCGCGCCACGCCGGTCAGCGTGCCGCCCGTTCCAGCGCCCGCAACAAAGTGCGTGATCTTGCCTTCCGTCTGATCCCACAATTCCGGTCCCGTCGTTGCTTCGTGCGCGTCGGGATTCGCTTGGTTGTAGAACTGATCCGCGAGTACTGCGCCCGGCGTTTCCTTCGCGATGCGCTTCGCCATCGACGTGTAGCTGTCCGGATGATCCGCCGCCACCGCCGTCGGCGTGATGATTACTTCAGCACCGAACGCTTTCAGCAGTCTCACTTTCTCCGATGACATTTTGTCTGGCATCGTGAAGATGCACTTGTAGCCCTTGAGCACCGCGGCGATGGCGAGGCCCACGCCGGTGTTGCCGCTCGTGCCTTCCACGATCGTACCGCCGGGCAACAGTTTGCCTTCGCGCTCCAAGCGCTCAATCATCGGCAGACCAATGCGGTCTTTCACACTGCCGCCTGGATTGAAAAACTCGGCCTTGCCGTACACCGGCGTGCGAATGCCCGCCGTCACCTTGTTGAGGCGAATCAACGGCGTCCACGCAATCGTCTCAAGGACGTTCGCGTACGGCGTGCGGTGGCGCGGATGGGAGTCAGACATTGAACGACGGGTCAAAAGGAAGAGAGGCCGGCGCACCAAGAGTGGGTGCGCAGGGTCCCCTCGAATCTACGGTCCCGCAGAATCGCCGCGCGCCTTCTGGGACAGCTCGGCTAACAGCGCCAGCGCCTGCAGCGGCGTGATGTGTTCCACGCGCAGTTCGCGCAACCGCTCCACCAAGGGATCGGGTGCGGCAAAGAGCGCAAATTGATCTGCCACCGGCTCCGGCGTGCGGCTTACACGTGAAAAGCCGCCGGCCAGCGCCGGTACGAGATGCTCACTCTCCAACACCTTCAGGAGTGCGCGCGCGCGCGCAATCACCGGCGCGGGCAAACCCGCAAGGCGGCCGACTTCAATTCCATACGAGCGGTCGGCGCCACCAGCGCGCAGCGTGTGGAGGAAGAGGATCTGCTCACCAACTTCCTGCACCGCCACATTGAAGTTGCGCACGGACCGGAATTCTTCGGCCAGCTGCGTGAGCTCGTGATAGTGCGTCGCGAAAATTGTCTTGCACGCCACGCGCTCGTGCAAATGCTCGCTCACCGCCCACGCGATCGAGAGTCCGTCCCACGTCGCCGTGCCGCGGCCAATTTCGTCGAGCAACACCAAGCTGCGCGATGTAGCGCTGTGCAGAATCGCGCTCGTCTCCGACATCTCCACCATGAACGTGGACTGTCCACGCACAAGATTGTCGCTCGCGCCCACGCGTGTGAATACGCGATCGGCAATGCCGACGCGCGCGCGCGATGCCGCGACGTAGCTGCCAATCTGCGCCATCAGTACCAGCAGGCCCACTTGCCGCAGAATCGTGCTCTTACCAGCCATGTTCGGACCGGTGAGAATAATCATCCGCGCATCGGGAGCCAGCGTCACGTCATTGGGAATGAACTGATCGCGCGGCATCATCCGCTCGACTACCGGATGACGGCCGCGTTCAATCTCGAGCACGGCTTCATCATCCACGAGCGGACGCACATAGCCTTCGCGCGCTGCAACGTCCGCGAGTGATGCGAGCACGTCGAGCGTCGCTACACGAGATGCGATGCGCTGCAACAGCGCAACCTGCGCGCCGGCTTCTGCCCGCAGCGCTTCAAACACGCGACGCTCAATGGCTTCAATGCGCTCGGTGGCGCCCAGCACCTTTTCTTCAAAGGCCTTGAGCGCGGGCGTCACGTAGCGCTCCGCACCCGTCAGCGTCTGCCGGCGCTGATAATCCGCAGGTACTGCATCGCGATGCGAGTTTGAAATTTCGATGAAGTATCCAAACACGCGGTTGTAGCCAACCTTCAGCGTGTTGATCCCCGTGCGTGCGCGCTCTTCGGCTTGCAGCGCTGCGATTGCGTCTTTGCCACCGGTTGCTACGCCGCGTAGCTCGTCGAGCTCCACATCAACGCCCGTAGCAATCGTCTCGCCTTCACCAAAGCTGAGCGGCGGACGCTCAACCAACGTTGCGTGAATTGTCGCGACGAGCGCGGCGCCATCCGTCCACCCATCGACCACCTCGCGCAACACACCGCCGCACGCCGTGCGCGTAACCGCCGCCAGCACACCAGGCAGACGCGCAAGCGAATCGCCCAGCGCGCGAAGTTCGCGCGGTGTGGCGCGCTGTGCGGCGGCCTTGCCCGCGAGTCGCTCCACGTCGCGCACACCGTCGAGAGCTTCGCGGAGTGCGCCGCGCGCCGGTCCGTCGTTCACCAGTGACTCCACCGCATCCAATCGCGCGGTGATTGCCGCCACCTTGGTGAGCGGCGCAAGAATCCACTGGCGCAACAAGCGCGCACCCATCGGTGTTTGCGTACGATCCAGCACGCTGAGCAGTGTGCCCGCCGTTTCTTCGCCGCCGCGCAGCGACTCCACCAACTCCAGATTGCGGCGCGTCATTTCGTCGAGCGGCATCACGCCGCCTGGACGCTCGGCAATCGGGCGCGTGAGATGCGGCAGACCCGACGGCTGCACTTCGCGCAAATAGCGCAGCAGCGCACCCGCAGCTCCTACGGCTGGCGCATCTGCGCCGCCAATGCCGAAGCCTTCCAGCGATGCCACAGCAAACTGCGTGGCCAGCGCATCGCCCGCGCGCTCGTGATCGAACTCCCACGCCGCGCGCGTCGTCACCAGCGCACCCAGCGGGCGTACCAACCGGTCCACCGCATCGCTCGGCGCTCCAGGTTCGGCACTCGGCACCACCACTTCGCGCGGTGCGAGTCGTGCGAGCGCGGCGTCCGCGTCATGCAGATGCGTTGTGATCAACCGGAACTCGCCCGTGGACAAGTCGGCTGCCGCAATGCCAACCGTGGCTTCGCCGTCGCGCGCGCCCCCAACACTCGGTGCCCGCACGACAACGGCACACAAGAAGTTGTTGCGCGCACTGTCGAGCAAATCATCGCTGAATGCCGCGCCCGGAGTGATGGTCTCAACCACTTCGCGCTTCACAATGCCCTTGGCGAGCTTTGGATCTTCCACCTGCTCGCAGATCGCGACGCGAAATCCCTGTGCCACGAAGCGTCGCAGGTATTCACTCGCGGCTTTGACGGGAATCCCGGCGAGTGGGACTTCCGCAGCGCCGCCGTTGTTGCGCGACGTGAGCGTGAGCCCCAACACGCGCGCCGCAACCTCCGCGTCTTCAAAGAACATCTCGTAGAAGTCGCCCATTCGGAAAAACAGAATCGACTCCGGATGCCGCGCTTTGATCTCGCGGTACTGCGCCATCAACGGAGTTTCACCACCGCCCTTCATCAGCGCGGTACCTGCGTGAGGAACGCGTCAGCACGTTCCTTCGTGCGGTACGCTTCCATCGCTGCAGTGGCAGCAGCGCGCGTGGGATAGCGACCAAAGCGCACGCGAAACGGTGCGGCGATTCCGTCCACGCGCGAGTCGTATCCCTTCTCGCGTACGGCGGCGGCGAACGTTGCCGCTTCCTCTGCGTTTGGAAACGCCGCGATCTGCACCGACCACACAGCGCCAGCACTCGGCGTAGTGGCAGGCGGCGCGGCAACGGGCGGCGCTACAACCGGTGGTGGTGTAGCCGGCGGCGTAACGGGTGCGGTGACAACACCCACAAGGCGCAGGCGAAGCGCTGCTGCTTCCGTGCGCTCGACAGCGTCCGGTGCTTCTGCGAGCAGTCGATCAAGATAGCGCAGCGCCGCATCGCGATCGCCGCGCATCAACTCACCTTGTGCCAGTCGCAGCATTGACGATGCGGCAAATGCTGAGCGTTCGTGTTCCAACATCACGCGCAAATAGTCGCGCTGTGCTTGGTCCCACGATTCCGCGAGCGCCGCGCGCCAATACAAGACTTCCGCTTCATCCGGCGACCGCGGTTCAATCGCATTGAGCAGTGAATCCATCAGCGCACGACCTTCCGCGCCGTTGCCGTCATTCACCAAACGCTGTGCGCGTTGAATCACCTGCGCGCGCGGCGACGGCACCACGGTCTGTGCGTTGACGAGCGCGGGCGTAATCGCCAGCACCAGCAGCACAGCGAGACGGCTTACGTGCGCGCTCACGCGGCCCGACGCTTGCCGGCTGCCGGAGTGATCGCGAGCAACAGCGATGTCACGATCTGTTCTTCGCTCGACACTTTGGTGTCCTTGAGGGCTGCATCAGCTGCGTGCAGATGCGGCAGCGCGCGCTCGACGTCCTCGAGACTCCACTTCGGCACCGCCTTCGCCCAGCACTTCACCGCGTCGCCCCACGAGCGACCGGTGTACACACTGCCCGCTTCTTTGAGGAGACCAAAGAACTCGCTCTCCATTCGGCTCTGTGCAAGTCCGCGCGCGCGCGCCGACACACCCCAACCAATCGCGAGCATCTGTGCAGTCAGTGCCATCACCGTCGTCACGCCGCCCTGCTTGGGCTGCGCGAGCACTTCGCGCACAATCGCAATCGCTCCTGTGGTATCGCGCTGTGCCGCGCGATCCAACAAGTCAGCAAGCGTGACGCCAGGACGCACGCCTGTCATGGCTTCGACGGCGGCTTCGTTGATCGTCGCGCCGTTCGTGTACGACGCGAGTTTGCGCAGTTCGCCCGCGATCATCGGCAAGTCGCTGCCCGCATACGTCGCCAAGCGCTCGGCTGCACCACCCGTGATCTCGATGCCGCAATTTGTCGCAGCTTCCTTCGCAATCCACTTGAGCAAGTCTTCGTCTTCAAGTGACTTGAACTCAAACGCGCTACCCGCCTTCGCGAGCCATGGATCAAGCTTCGCGCTCGACGGCACAACAAGCAGCAGAATGGTTTCGGGCGCCGGCTTGGCGAGATACTTCTCGAGCCGTTCGCGCTGCGCTTTTTTCATCGCACCAGGATCACGTAAAATCACGAGCCGGCGATCAGCGAGCATCGGCAATGCTTCGAGCGAGGAGGACAATCCGGCGACCTCAACTTCCGCGCCGCGCAGCGCGTCGAGATTGAAGTCGCGCGTCGACGGATCTGTGGCGCGCGCCGTAACGTGGCGCACCCACTCTTCCTTTAGGAAGTCATCCGCACCGTGGAAGACGTAGACCGGGTCGAAGCCCCCGGTCTCGAGGGCCGTCTTCAGTGGTTTGAAACTCGCGGCTGCCATAGGAGGGCAATATAGCCGCCGACTGGCGCGCTGACTCCATTTCTAGCCGTGCAAAAAGCTCCGCGCGAAACCCTTTCGACACCCGCACCGGAGGTCTGTTTCGCGCGTGCAGAAGTCCGGCGCGAACCTGACCGTCGTAGCGCGAGCAGTCTGCGCAGTTGTCCGCGTGCACGCGCTGGGCGAGCGCCGAGCTTCCGGGCAATGCGCCATCCAACCAGGCGAGGTGTTGTGAGCGAAACGCAGCGCAGGGCATAGCTCGGGGGGCGGGGGCGAACCTGACAGAAATGACGAAGCGCCCTCCGATACCCTGGAGGACGCCCCGCGTTCCGACACCCGCGGCCTTCGGAGGTCCCACCCCCCTTCCGTGCCTACTGCAGTGCCGGCTCGATCATTTCCGCGAAGCTGCTCCGCGCCCGGTTCAACCGCGACTTCACGGTGCCCAGGTTGCAGTGCGTGATCTCCGCAATCTCTTCGTACGACCTGCCCTCAAGTTCGCGCAGCACAAAGACTTCGCGGTGATGCTCGGGCAGCTTCGCAACGGTCGCTTCCACCAGCTCCTTCACATGGCGCTTCTTGTAGAGCTCGTCGGGAGCCATCGAGCTGTCCTCAAACTCCAACGGACGCTCCTCGTCTTCCCAGCCCTGCGTCATCGTCTGAAACAGCACGAGCGGGTTGCGCGAGCGATTGCGCAGCTCGTTCTTGGCGAGGTTACCGGCGATGGTGTAGATCCAGGTCGAGAACTTCTTGGCACCGTCAAAGCGGGCCATGTGGCGGTGCACTCGGATAAACGCTTCCTGTACCAAGTCCTCCGCGCGCTCACGGTCGCCGACGGTCCGGTAGA
>JAYUWY010000442.1:0-2788 GCA_043753285.1 Gemmatimonas sp.
GCCGAAGAAACTCAGTGCGCGCAGTCGTTGCATGAAGCATTGGAGTTGTTGCGCACGAAGGTCACTGCCGAAGAAGCCACACGCACGGGAGTGGGCGCTGCACGTCAGGGCGCAGACACCGCCGACCGCGCAGTGCGCGAACTGCGCGATCACGCGCGTCGCTTGGAGCTCGAACGTGAGAACGCCGAGCGCGAACTCGCGGACGTTGCGCAGCGCACCGCAGCACTCGTCGCTGAACACGAAGCACTGACGTCGCGTTTGCAGTTGGCCGAGCGTGAGCTCGCCGGTGCGGACGAACAGCTGACAATGGCGCGCGAAGCCTCGGCGCAGGCCGAAGCACTGCTTGAGCAGTCGCGTGCCGCGGCGCGTGAAGCGCGCGACCGCGAAGCATCGGCTCGCGCTGATGTGCGTCGCATCGAAGAAGAACACACGGCTGTGCAGGGTCGCTTGGCTGCGCTCGAAGGTTTGGAGCGCGAGCGCGTCGGCCTCGCTCCTGCTGCCGCCAAGTTGCTGCGCGACCGCGAGCGCTTTGGGCACGACGCGGTGCTCGGCCCGCTTTCTGACTTCATTGGCGCCGATGCTGGCGTCGCCTCACAGATTGAACGCTTCCTCGGCGCAACCGTGCACGCTGTGGTTGTGCGTGACCGCGCTGCGGCCGATGCGGTGCGCGCGTGGCATGCTGAGAACAATCCGGGCGCGCTGTTGCTGTTGCCGCTCGACGCGTTGCACGAAGCTGCTGGGACCAGCGATGCATCCGAACTCGCAGCGCGCGTTCGCGCTGTGGGCGTAGGCAGCGGCTGGGTGCGCACGTTGCTCGGCAAAGTGCGTGCAACCAGCGACGGCAACGGATTCGTTGACGCACGCGGTGCAGTTTGGTTGCCGGCGAAGGATGCTGGTACCGCCGGTCCGCTCACGCGTCGTGCTGAGCTGGACACTCTTCGCGAGTCCTTGGCGACTGTTGATGCGCGTCGTGCCGAAGTGCAGCAGCGCGCACAGGCTGTGCACAGCGAAGTCGTGCAGGCCGAAGCGTCCGCTGCGTCTGCAGCAGACGCCGCTGCCACTGCGCAACAGTCGTTGGCGCAAGCGTCGCAGGTGCGCAGCGAACGCGATCGCGTGCGTGAACGCTCGGCGCGTGAGTTGGCCGACGCAGTTGCATTGCAGGAGCGTCTCGCCGGCCGTCACACGGAGCTGGGTGATCGTGTGAACGCATCGCTCGCCGCCACGGACGAAGTGGCGCGCAAGCTCACCGACGCAGATGAAGCAGCAACCACAGCGCGTGGCATTCTTGCTACTGCTGAACGTGCGCAGGACGAAGCACGCGAGACTCGCGCGGCGCAGCAGGTTGCGCACGCGCAGGCCGAAGCGCGTCGTCAGGTGGCCACGGAACGTCGTGAGCGCCTCTCGCGTGAGCGTGCCGCGGCGCAGGATCGCCTCGTTGCGCTTGAGCGCGAGATGCAGGCGTTGGCCGAGCAGGATGGACAGCTCGAACAGCAGATGGGCGTGTGGCAGCAGGAGTTGGAAGCCCGTCGCGCATCACTCAAGGAAGCCGAAGATGCACTCGCCGGCGCCGAACAGGCCGTGCGTGAGACTGAAGCAGAACTCCAGGCCGCTATCACCGCGCTCGACACCGCGCGCATTGATGCCAACGGTGCCAACGACACGTTGCATGGCGCCGAGTTGCGTCACACAGAACTCGCCGGCAAGCGCGCGGCGATTCGTGAGCGCCTCGAAGCCGAGTGGCGTCGTCCGCTCGACGAGCTGTTTGCCAACTACGAGCCTGTTGATGCCGACGATGATGCACTGCGTGCCGAAGCCGACGATCTGCGCAAGCAGCTCGAAGCGCTCGGCCCAGTGAACCCGTTGGCCATCGAAGAGCACGAAGAAGAAACCAAGCGTCTGGAGTTCCTTACGACGCAGCGTGCTGACCTTGTGGAAGCGCAGGGCAAGCTTGCGCAGGCCATCAAGGAAATTGATGTCACGGCCCGTGATCTGTTCCTCGCGACGTTCGCGCAGGTGCGCGCGCACTTCCGCGAGATCTTCATGACGTTGTTTGGCGGCGGCGAATGCGATCTGCGCTTGGAAGATCCGGAGAATCCGCTCAACTGCGACATCGAGATCCACGCCAGCCCGCGCGGCAAGCGCACCCAGCGCATTCACCTGCTCTCAAGCGGGGAACGCGCCCTCGTCGCACTGAGTTTGTTGTTTGGCATCTTCCTCACCAAGCCGAGCCCGTTCTGCTTGCTGGACGAAGTTGACGCACCGCTCGACGATCAGAACATCGGTCGCTTCGTGAAGATGATCAACGAGTTCAAGAAGAAGACGCAGTTCATCGTGATCACGCACAATCCGCGCACCACGACCGAGGCGGCTGATGCCGTGTACGGCGTGACGATGCAGGAGCCCGGTGTGTCGTCGCTCGTCTCCGTGCGGATGCGCGGCGGACCAGCGGTTGACGCCATCGAGGCGGAACCAGCGGGCGCCGCAAGCCCCGCATAAAGGACATGTCGTAATGCTGGTAGTAATGAAGCAGGGCGCAACACCGACGCAGGTTGATGCGGTGTGCGCGTGGATCAAAGAGCGAGGCTACACTCCCACACCGATGCCGGGCGCACAGCGCACGGCCATTGGTCTCGTGGGCAATGACGGACGTGTGGATGGTTCGCCGCTCGAAGATTTTGCGGGCGTTGCCGAAGTCATCTACGTCTCGCATCCGTACAAGCAGGTCTCGCGCGAGTGGAAGCAGGAAAACACCATCGTCGAGATTGCTCCGGGCGTGCGCTTTGGCGGC
>JAYUWY010000443.1:0-2786 GCA_043753285.1 Gemmatimonas sp.
CGGCAACGCCCACCGTTGCCGCCGCAAGCTGGCTCGCCGGCTGCTGGGAGTTGCGTACCGCCTCACGCGTGACGCAGGAACAATGGATGGCGCCACTTGGTGGTGCGATGCTCGGCATGAGCCGCACCGTCGTGCGCGATACCGTGCGCGATTGGGAGTATGTCTATCTCGGCCCGCGCGATGGCGCCTTCGCGTACGTCGTTCAGCCGGCGCGACAGGAGCTGGCGGTGTTTCCGTCTACGCACGCCAGCGATAGCCTCCTCGTGTTTGAGAATCTCACGCACGATTTTCCGCAACGGATTCTGTACCGGCGTCGCGGTGCGGATTCAGTGGCGGCGCGCATTGAGGGGCAGATTGATGGACAGGCGCGCGCCGTCGACTTCCCCATGCGCCGCGTGACCTGCCCCTAGAGCCAGCGCCGCACGCGCGCGAGGTACGCCTCGTACGGCGCGCCAAACTTGCGCTTTAAGTACGACTCCTCGCGCGCGATCACCCAGGAGTTCGTCGCGGCGATGGCGGGCACGGCCATCAGTAGCACAGCCAGTTTGTCGGTCCAGAGTCCGATACCGACGAGCACGAGCGCGAATCCCAGGTAGATCGGATTGCGCGTGAGCGCGTACGGCCCATCGTCCACAATTGTCGTCGTGGGCTTCCATGGCCGCACCGCGGTGCTGTGTCGGCGCAGTGTGCGCGCCGACCACACGATGAGCGCTACGGCGAGTAGGACGAACACAACGCCGAGTCCTCCCCAGCGATCCGGGCGCGCGGGCATCGGTTTGAGCCAGTCCACGCCGAGTCCAATGACGAACGCCCACAGATAAATGAAGGGCGGCTTGATTGGCAAATCGGGATGATCCGGCGGCAACTCAATCAGCGACGGCTGCGACGACTGGGACATCACGCGAGCTGCTGCGCGACGACTTCAGCGATGTCGTACACCGGCACGTCACTGCCCTGCGCCTTCACACCGTCGGCCATCATCGTCATGCAGAACGGACACGCCACGGCGACGGCATCCACCTGCAGCGCGAGCGCTTCTTCCGCGCGATCCACGTTGATGCGCTTGCCGACCTTTTCTTCCATAAACATGCGACCACCACCGGCGCCGCAGCACATGCCCTTGTCCTTGTTGCGCGGCATTTCCACGAGGTTCATCACCGGCAGCGCACGCTTGAGCGTGTCGCGCGGCGCTTCGTACACGCCGTTGTAGCGACCGAGGTAGCACGAGTCGTGATACGTGAACGTGCGCACGGGTCCGTGCAGCTCCTCACGAATCGGCACGCGGCCTTCGGCCATCAAGTGCTCGATGTACGTCGAGTGGTGAATGACATCGTACTCACCGCCGAACTGCGGATACTCGCTGCCGAGCTGATGGAAGCAGTGCGGACACGCAGTTACGACGGTCTTCACACCGTACTTGCCGAGCGTCTCGACGTTGTCCTTCGCGAGCATCTGATACAGGTACTCGTTGCCCATGCGACGCGCGGGATCGCCGTTGCATTTTTCTTCCTGACCGAGAATTGCAAACTTCACATTTGCGGCCTGAAGAATCTTGGCGAACGCAATCGTGGTCTTCTTCGCGCGATCGTCGAACGATCCCATGCAGCCCACCCAATACAGCACTTCTGGCGATTCGCCGCGCGCTGCCATCTCGGCCATCGTTGGAATCTCCATCCCGTCCGCCCACTTGCCGCGATCGCCTGGATCGAATGACCACGGTGAGCCGCTCGTCTCCATCGCTTCGAACGCCGGCATCATCTCTTCGGGGAAGCGCGATTCCGAGAGCACGAGATTGCGGCGCAACTCATTGATGACGCTGAGCTGGTCAATCGACACCGGGCACTCGTACACGCAGGCGCGGCACGATGTGCAGGCCCAGAGTTCTTCGTCGGTGATGTAGCCGCCGAGTAGCGGGCGCTCGAGCAACGCCGCGGGTGCATCGGCGCGCAGCGTGGCAAATCCACCGTCCACACCAGGCTCCATCCACGGCAACTTGGCTTCGAGGCGCTCGCGCACGTTGATCATGATCTTGCGCGGCGACAGCATCTTGCCCGTGGTGTTCGCGGGGCACACGCTCGTGCAACGCCCGCACTCGGTGCAAGCGAATCCGTCAAGCAGCGACTTCCAGCTCAGGTGTTCAACGTCGGACGCACCGAACTGCTCAGCGTCGCGCCCTTCGAAGTCCAGCGGGCGCATCGCGCCAATCGTGCCTGGGCCGTTCGTGTTGGACAAGAACGTGTTGGGCAACGATGCGACAACGTGCAGATGCTTGGAGAACGGCAGATAGTTCAAGAAGCCGAGCACGAGGAGCGCATGCGTCCACCAGAACAGCTGGTACATCGAGTGGGCAGCAGCGCCGCCTTCGGCGAAGCCAACAGCGAGCAGCATCTGCGACAGCGGGTAGCTCACGGCGTACGACGACGCGTACTGCGTGCCTTCGCTCACGAAGTGAAACGCTTCGGAGCCGAACATCGTGAGCATCAGCGCCCCAATCCAACTCAGGATGAGCAGCGGATCGTTGGGATGCGTCTCAGCGCCCTGCAGACGCGGCACGCGCTTCGTGAGGCGACGCCACAGCGCCATCGAGATCATCGCGACGACAATCGCCGCGAATCCCTCTTGGCTCAACAAGTACATGCGGTAGATGGGCTCCGGCATGAACAGCTCGTAGCCGAACGCTGGGAACACACCGCTGACAAGCATCTCCGTCGTGCTCGCGCCGAGCACCACAAAGCCCCAAAAGATCAGGGCGTGCATCGGGCCCGCGATGGAGTCGCGAAAAATCT